>JBBRIK010000097.1:0-9780 GCA_038221045.1 Gemmatales bacterium | reverse complement strand
CCCATGACGGCCGGCAACTCCCTCTGCAACGAAAAGGTGCCAGGAACCGAAAACGCAACTGCAAACTCCTACACGAGTTGAGACTTCCCACTCATCCAGAGACACGGGCGCGGATGAGGGGCGCGAACTGGCTGAGGGCATCTTGTGTGCGCGCCCGGTGGCGGTATGATGAAACCTATCGTGCTTCCAGGGTGTGCGTGACGGAACGTTCGCGGGAGAAGACCATGCCAGCACTATTCGACAGGGACTCGATCGCTGCGACTTACGCCAGGCGACACACGGAAACCGACCCGGCGATCCGCGAAATCCACTACCTGCCCACCGGCGCGCCGCCGAATGAGATCCGGCTTGTGGAGGTCAACGAAGCCATCACGGGTGCCGCCAGCCCCGAGCCGATTGACTTTGGCGTCGATGGTGGTACAGCCAACGAACACAAACTCATCGTCTTCGACGTGACGCCCGAGCAATGGGAAGAGATACAAGCGGGGACCCTGGACCTCCCGCCGGGCTGGACGCTGAAGGATAGCCAGGAGATCTCCAGGGGCCGCCCGCGAAAACGCCGATGAACGACGCACAGAAACTCTGGTGGGAACAGGCGAAGTCCGACCATGCGATCTTCGTGTTGTTGCGGCGTGCGGGCGTCCCTGAATGCCACCTGCTTCACTACCTGCAGATGACGACCGAGAAAATCAGTAAAGCGTACCTCTGGCGTTCGGGTGTCGCGCCCCCGAGGAGTCACGTTGGACTTATGCCGTTCCTTCAGGCGTTGCTGAGTCGCGGCCTTGGCCGCAAGGAGCGGCAGAGGATCGCCGCGGTTTTCGACTACTCGCGGCCGGAGGACATGGCGGCGTGGGTGAGGCAGGTCTCGTCGCTGGCTCACCAGCTCCAGAACCTCACGCCGGCCCTGGCAAATGACGGCCCGAACACTGAGTATCCCTGGCCTCACGATGACCCGACGCATTGCCCGACAACGCACTCGTTCGATCTCTGGAGCAAATTGCGCGACAGTGAGCCAGGGCGCAGGCTGGTGAAGTTCATCAATCGCGCAATCGAGCGCTTCGACCAGTACGCATGAGAGGCAGAAAACCGGACGAGCACGATTCAGACTTCAATCGTGCTCGGCCGGTTTTCCGCGCTGGCAACAGGATCGGGGTCGATAAGGTGCCAGGGGCCGAAGATGCCGAAAAGTCGTTCTTCTCCTTTTCTAACAACACAACGCGCATTCGTCGGATGAACCGAACATTTATCTTCGCAGTGATTCTTCATTGCACCTTCACCGAACGATCCACCTCAACAGCCGGCTCACGCGGGGACGGGCGCTGAACTTGAGGAGCCATCATTCCCGGCCGACAAAGGTGTCGGGGACCGCTTCACGATCCACATAGACTTTTTCAGAGCGGAATTGCGAACCCATCCGCGACACCTTTCCCGCCACGACAACTCTCCCCCAGGTGACGGCCTCGCGGCGCGGAACGGCCCGCTTTTACTCCGCATCCCCTGCCGGACCGAGCAACGGCTGGTTGAGCTCTGTCCGCCAATCGGCCGGGTTCGGACTCGACTCTGGGCCGACGACGTAGCATTCCCACAGTCCCCCGGCGGCTTTGTGTCCCAAGGCTCGGGCCAAAACCCCAAACTCGCGCCACGCGTCGTGGAGACCCTCATAGGGTCCGTGATAGGTCGTCCTTGCCACCCGCGCGGCAGGCAACTCGCCGGGCTGCACGCGGCCTGACGGGGCGACCGGAGCCGAGACGGGAACGCCGACCTCGAAATCGAACAGGCCCGAATCCATGTTCAGGTAGTGGCTGAACACCGGCCCGGCAGGGGCGATCCCCTGCGCGGCGAGCGCGGTCATCAGCTCGCCGATGGCAGGCCCCATGACGGCCGGCAACTCCCGCTGGGGAACGGTGAGGCGGATGACGGCAGCGATTCGGGCAGGGGATTCCGCAATTTGCAGCGTGTCGAGCATGGGAGGTCTCCGAAGACTTAGCTTACAACAACAGGGTCCGACCACTTTTCGGCACCAGGACCGGGCCATTCGATTCCGACAGGTTTGCGCCGCCTCCTCAAGGCACTGCTCGGGGAGAGAGACTCATCCAGGGGAGCAAAATCGACGCTACCCCGGCACTTTCTCCAGCGTCCACACCAGGACCGTCCCGTCAGTCCCTCCTGTAATCAGACGCTTGCCGTCCGGAGTGAAAGCCAGTTGCCGAACCATGCCACGATGACCCCGGAAGCGATGCACGACCTTGCCCGTCGCCACGTCGTGCAAGGCGGCCCCCTCGACTTCACCCACGGCAAGCCACTTGCCTCCCGGATGGTACGCCAGCGAATGGCCGCTCTCGTCCGGCAACTTCAATTCCCGCGGCGGACGATCCCCCTCCGCCTCGTAGATCAGCACCTCTCCATACGAGACGGTCGCCACGTTCTTGCCGTCGGGCGAAAACGCAACCCCGTTCACCGTCGTGGAATGCCCCGGAGTCAGCGTGCGAATCCGTTCGCCTGACGCCACGCTCCGCACCACCCCTGCCGTTGCGAAGCGCTTGCCGTCCGGCGCGAGAGCCAGCCCGGAATAGGCCTCGGCCCCCTGCACTCGTTCGAGGGAGACGATCTCCTTCGCCCGCGCCACATCCCACAGAGACAGCAGGCCGCCACTCGTCGTCAGGACTACCAGCGTCGGATTGTTGCGCGTCAGGGCCAGCGTATAAATCGATTGCGGAACGCGGAACAACTTCTCGTCCTTGCCCGTGACAACGTCATGCCAGTAGAAGTGGGCCTCGAAACTGCCAATGCGGCCGAGCAAGATTCGGCCATCCTTGCCAAAGCCGGCCGGCAGCCCTACCTTGTCGTCCGGCACCGTCCCCAGGCGCTTGCCCGTCGTCACATCCCAGACGTTCACCTCCACCCCGTCGCCGCCTACCAGCAGCGATTTGCCATCGGCCGAAAGGAACATGTCGCGCACCCCGGCCTGCGGTTGATCCGGCGCATTCATGGCCTTGCCCGTGGCTACCTCGAACAGTTGCACCACACAATCGATCCCGGCCACGGCCAGGTACTTGCCGTCCGGGGAGAAGGACAATCCCTGGGCCGCCTGGTGGCGCGGTCCGCCGGGGATGCGGCGCACCAGCTTGCCGGTCGCCACGTCGTAAAGCGCGACGCCGTCTTCGTTCCACTTGCCCCCCAGGGCGAGCAGCTTGCCGTCGGCAGAGAAGGTCAGCGAACTCCCCCACTTGGGTCCAAAGACGTGCACGACCTTGCCCGTCTCGACGTCCCAGAGCCGAACCTTGTGGTCGCCGCCCGTCGAGGCCAGCAGCTTCGGTTTGCCCGGCGCAAACGCCAGCATCCAGGAACCGACCATGCCAGGAGTGAGAAGATCGCGGATCTCCTTGCCGCTGGCCATGTCCCACAGACGGATCGTCGAGCCAAGCGAGCCGGCCAGGACGGAGCCCTCGCCGGAGAGGGCCAGACCTCCGATGTCCTTGCGGTCTCTGACCAGGACGTGAAGCGCTTTGGGATTGTCAAGGTCCCAGATGCTGATTTCCGTTTCGTTGGCGAACGCCAGCCGGTCGCGATGGAAGCCAAGGCCCTTGGCGTAATAGCCCCACCCGAACTTGCGCAGATGCTGCCCTGTCCGCACATCCCAGGCGGCGAAATGGCCATCGCGCTGGACGCCGACAAGGATCTTGCCATCCGTCGCCAACGGCACAGGTGAGTAGTGGGTCCCGCGGATCTCGCGCAGTTGCCGGCCGCTGGGCGCCTCCCAGACGCGCAACACGCCGTCCGCGCCGTTGGAGACGAGGGTCCTGGCGTCGAGAAAGACAACGCTGGCCGGCATCCCGCCATGCCGGAAGCGTGAGGAACCCAGACGGAAGAGGGCCCCGTCCGGGAGCGGATCGCCGTGAGCGTCGAGCCGGGGTTTCGCTTCTTCCGAGAAGACAGGCGAGGCCAACAGCAATACAACCGCTGCCACCAGCGCGAGCATGATCGCCTCCAGAGTCTGCCAGGGAGGGAACTATTGCGACAGAATACCAGATCCAATAGGTGGCGTGTGCAACGGAGTTGTAACTACTTCGACTGTGCTGGATTGGCGAACGGCGCCAGTAATGATTCCGGTTTGACGAACTACCGGGGCCATGACTGGCCCCGCTCGCCGGGAGAATCGGACAATCGCACACAGGAGAGAGCGAAAAGGAGCGCAGCCTCGGAGGGACATCAACTCGTTCCCATCCGGAGTTGCTCCTGCATCGGCCCCTCTGAAGCGAAGAACATCCCGCAGGAGGCATGCACGTCATAGCCGACGCGCGGAATCACCCGGACTCGAGCAGAGGGCAGGCGTTCCCGGTAGATCGCCGCGTTCCGCTCGATGATGGCCTCACTCGGCTCGACGCCATGTCGCCGGGGATCAAGAGGGTTGTAGCGAACGATGTTGACGTGGACCATCAACCGCCTGCTCTCCAGGGCATCACAGATCGCGTGGACATCGGCCTCGCTGTCGTTCTCGCCCGCAATGAACGCATAGTGGATCTTGCAAACCTTGTAGCTGCTCCGCTGCCACGAGGCGAGCCGATCCAGGGCCTCCTCGACGGGCAGCGCCTTCGGGAGCCAGCGCCGCCGGAAGCGCTCGCTGACGCTGTAGAGCGAGTAGTAGATCTCGGGGTGATTCGTGATGAAGACGTCTTCCAGCAGACGGCCGCCCAATTCGCGGGGAAAGACGGTCGAGACGAGATAGCGTGGCCGAAGCCCCAGGGCGACGGCTCGCCGGGCCAGGTCGCTCAGCAACTCGTCGGCGTGCGACAGCAGCACCGGGTTGGCCAGCGGCTCGCCGCGCGCCATGAAGTTGAAGTGAACGGTCCGGGCAGGCGGGGCCGAGTTGTGATAGTACTCAAGCACCGTCTCCGCTTGCTCGACAAACTCGGCATGGGTCACATTGCGAAGCCGGGTCTGGCCCATGGCTGTCAAGTGGCACATCCGGCAACCCTGATCGCAGCCGGTTTGCGAGGACAGATACACCACGAAGTAATCCGGACAGCGGCGGACGTAGCGAGCCTCGATACGCCCCACGTCCGCCGGCCGATCCCAGTTGACCGAGGCATCCTGACTGCTCGGGTATCCCGTATAACCGGTTGGAAGTGTGGGGAGTGTTGAAGGTCCCATGACGATACTCCAGAAGAATCGCGTTCGGAGTATTCTCGCATCCTGGCGGCCGCTTTCAAGCGCGGTTGCGTGGTTGTACGATGGCCTGCTGACATGGGCAAACTCACTCCAGGAGACTAAACTGCGAACATGAACGGGAGAAAACGCACCTCTGAAGCCACCCGCCACCGGTTGTTCGAGGGCATTCTGCTGCGCCTCGCCCGCCTGGCCGATGCCGATCGCCTGGTACTTCGCGGCGGGATGCTCATGCGCCACTGGTTCCGGCCCATTCCGCGCCCGGCCAACGATCTCGACCTTGTGTGTACCGCGTCGTTCAGCGTTGAGGAGACAGGCCGGCAATTCAGACGATTGCTTGCGGATCGTAACGTTGATGACGGAGTGAGCTTCGACACCGAACGCTTTCGCGTGGAAGGGATCTGGCTTCAGACCAACTTTCCGGGAGTGCGCCTGTTCGCCGCCGGGGAGGTAGAGGGAGAAGTGGACGAGTTCGCCGTTGACGTCACCTTCGGAGAGCCGATGGTGCCGCCGCCGAAGTTGGACGACTATCCGACGATTGGCGGCAGCCGGAGCGCCCGAATCTGGATGTGCAGGCCGGAAACGATCACGGGCCGAAAACTGCATGCGCTGCTGCAGATGGGGATGCTGCGCTGGCGTCCCAAGGACCTGAACGACTTGCGCCTGCTGCTGGATTGCGTGCCGATGGACGACGCCGATCTCTCCGAAGCGATTGCCGCATCGTTCGCCAGCCGGGGAAACACGATGGCGGAAGCGCGCGCGATCTTCGGCCCCGATTCGTGGTGGAGCATGAAGACGTCCGCAGTCCGCTGGCAGGAGTTCGTGCAAGAGGCTCGGCGTAAGGACGTGCCGAGGGACCTTGCGAGCGTCGTGGCCAGGGTTGCGGAGCGACTGAATCCCATTCTGGAGCGACAGCCATGAGCGGCAACAAGGCGCAGGGTTTTCTCGACGACATCCTTGCTCACCCTGACGATGACACGCCGCGCCTCATCTTCGCCGACTGGCTGGACGACGAGGGCGACGGCGAGAGAGCGGAGTTCATCCGCGGGCAGATCGAGCGCGCTCAACTGCCGAAATGGGATGCGCGTCAGGTGCGACTGCGGCTGCGCGAGAGTGAACTGATCAAACAGCATGGGGAGAAATGGAAGCAGGAACTGCCCACCATCAAGGGTGTGGAGTGGGGAGAGTTTCGTCGTGGGTTTGTCGCCAGCGCGTCGATTGATACTTTTCAAATACTCCAGAAGAACGCGAGCGCGTGCTGGGCTGCTGCACCGATCGAAGTCGTCTCTTTCGCCCCGTGGTCGCGAGAACACAACCCTATCAAGACTATCGCGCCGATTCCTGGACTGCGTGAACTGATTCTCGACGATGGATGGTTTGAGGCTGATGAGGTGGAACGCTTGGCAGATACGCCGTTGCTGTCAACTCTCCGGATCCTGAATATTAGCAATTGCAACCTGTCCGTTGAAGGATTTCGACAGTTGGCCTCTTCCCCTCACCTGGGGAACCTGACGCAGTTGCGGCTGCCTGACAACTACATCGGCAACGGCGGCATCGAATTGTTCGTTCACACTGATACCTTACCTTCCCTGGCAGAACTCGATCTGTCCCAATCAGGGGGCCAAGGTCACTATTACGAGGATCCCATTATTGAAACGATTGGCCTCGAAGCGCTGGCGCGATGGCCTGGCCTGGCTCGTTTGCGTTCGCTCAACCTGTCCGGAAACTCTGCTGGGCGTAGCGGCCTCGGTGCCCTCCTTCAATCAAAATATCTGTCCGGCCTGAAGGAACTCATCCTCCAGGAGAACGATGGGCTGGACGCCGAGGCGATGCAGGAGTTCGGCATCGCGCATTCGGCTCTGCAACTGGATGTCCTCGATCTTGGGTTAAATGTGCTCCGAAACGGCGGAGCGGCGGCCCTGGCGACGGCTCCCTGCCTCCGTGAGTTGAAGGTGTTGGCAATCGACCGCTGCGAGATCCACACGGCCGGCGCTTATGAACTGTCCGGAGCATCGTTCCTCGGCAGTTTGCGACTCCTGAATGTGGACCATAACAGTTTCGGCCCGGATGGGTTGCGCGCGCTGCTCGAAACGAAGCCGCAACATCTGCACACGCTCGGGATGGTAAACAACGATCTCGGCGACGAGGGGGCCTCGCATCTTGCGGAGTCGCCTGCTTCCGACGCCTTGCTGGAATTGGACCTCCGCCAGAACGGTTTGGGAAGGCACGGGGCGCACGCGCTGGGCAATTCGGAGTGCTTGCACAACCTGCTGATCCTGCGGTTAACTTCCAATTTAATCAGCAGGTCGGACGCAGCCGCCCTGGCTTGCTCTCCGGTGGGCAAGCGCCTGGCTGTCCTGGAAGGTGCGGGTGATGACGTGCTCCCCTTCTGATCCGAGAAACATCACGATTGAGGAGAAACGCCCGCTTGATTCTTGTGCCACTCCAGGTGAGGAAATGAATCGAGAATCGGCAGAATTCGAGGGACGAGTCGCTTTCTGCGTCGGCACCGGCCGCTGCGGGACGACGTTCCTTGCCCAGCTCGGCGAGCATGAGCCGGACGTCGCTTCTTCCCACGAGCGCCTGCGCCTCGGGGCGACCTTCCACATGTTCTGCAAGTGGCACGGCATCGCCATCGATTCGGAAGGCTTCCTCCGCGACAGGGAGGAAGCTATTCGCCGCGACCTGGCGACCCATCGTTTCTCCTTCGAGAGCAGCGCGCTGCTGTCGCATTCGCTGGAGGAACTATTCGAGCGGTTCCGCCCTCGCTTCCTGCTGCTGCTCCGGCGTCCGGACGATGTCGTGGCCTCGTTCGCGGTGCGGGGGTGGTTCATGAACCCTTGCGTCCGCAAGGACTCTACTCTCCCTCCCAGTTATCGAGAGGGTGAGGAACCGCGTCATTTTCTGGGAAGGAACATCCCCCAGGGCGCCGAGTTCGAGCGCTGGACTCGGCTCACCCAGATCGGGCGACTGGCCTGGTTCTGGCAGGCTCGCAACACCGCGATTCTGCAACAATTTCGCCGCTTGCCCGTCTCATCCTGCCGGATCGAACGTCTGGAAGACCTCGATTTTCCGCGCTACCAGGAGATTGCCCGCGAGTTGGGCTGGCAGTCACGCATCGATGCCGGCACGTTCGCCGAGTTGATCCGCGCCCGCCCCAACGCCGGCCCCAATCCTCCCCGCAAGTTCGCCGGCTGGAACGCCGTCGAGTCAGCCGAGTTCGAGGCGGAGGTCTCTTCCCTTGCAACAGCGCTCGGCTACGAGTATCGGCTGGCGACGCTCGCCCGCCAGTCCGTCCCGCCTCTTGGAGTGAGAGAGGAGCAGCCTCAGTTGTCGTTGCAGGCCGTGTTGCAGCGGCTTTTCGGCTGAGGCCGGAAAGGTGTCGGAACTGATGGGGCTTGCAAGGCGACGACCCAACGGATTAAGGGTCGGGGGATGCGCTGGGACGGGAACAACGCCGAGTGTATCATGGCGCTGGAAACCCTGGAGCAAATTCGATGTGGCTCGAAGCCCAACCCATGATATGCCTCGGTTCGTTTTCCTGACGGTTAGAGCCGTTGTCCCTGTTCCGGAACACTGGAGCGAATCCGGGCGGCGAGCAACTCCACCGCTTCGCCGTTGTCCGTCTCCCAGGGAATGATCGCGTGCGCGTGAATCCGGCTCGGCTCGACGAATTCCTGATGCATCGGCCGCACCGTCGTCTGATACTGCTCGACGATCGACTCGACGGAGCGTTTCCTCTCTTTGGTGTCGCGCAAGACCCGGCGCAGGAAGCGTAAGTCCGCTGGCGTATCGACGAACACACGCAGATCGATCCGCTCGCGCACTTCCGTCACCGCCAGAAGGAGGATCCCTTCCAGCAGCAACACAGGACGCGGTTCGACCCGGACTGTCGCGGCGCTGCGCGAGTGGCTGGCGAAGTCATACACCGGACGCGCGACCGCCCTGTCTCCGCGCAAGGCGTCGAGATGTTCGACGAACAGACGATTGTCCAGCGAGAGGGGATGGTCCCAGTTGTGAGCGGTCCGGATCGCTTCCGGCATGTCGGCGGGATTGAGGTAGTAGGCGTCGTGCGGCAGGAAACTCAGCACGTCCTGGCAGTCGCGGTGCCGCAGAAGCCGCTCGACGAGCGTCGTTTTGCCGGAACCCGAGCCGCCAGCAATGCCAATCACGAACATGGCAATGCGTCACTCGCGGAACGAGGGAAAGAAACAAGAGCAGCCGCGCTGCGATAGCGGATCACTCCCCACTCGCATCGCGGCTGCTCGACAATGCCACGAAGACCGAACTCACAGGGCCATCTCAGTTCCTGATGATGCCCGGCACTCCTTGGGGAGGCGCAGGACTGTCCGTTGACTTGCCTTCCTTCCGTGGCGTTTCCTGCTTGCCGCCGCCCGGAGCACCACCGCCCACGGGACCGGCGAGCAGGGTGTGAATCCAGCTCATCGACGAGTTGATCAGTTCCACCTTGCCGCCGCGTACGTCCACCTTGATCGCGTGGAACTGCGCGTAGCGGCCGCCGTTCGTCGTGTCTTCCTTGTCCCAGATCAACTTGCCCGTCCGCTTGTCATAGCTGCGGACTGTCGTCACGAAGTTCGCCTGACTGCGGATTTG
>JBBRIK010000096.1:0-9824 GCA_038221045.1 Gemmatales bacterium | reverse complement strand
AGCCGAAAAACACGCTCTTCAGCAGCAGTTACTACTTCGACATGTCGCAATTCTGGACCAATCGCGTCGCCCTGTTCGGTGAGGAGCGGGCCAAGAACATCGAGGAATTCGACAAGAGTTCCGGCATCGCCCTGTCGAGTGTGGGCTTCAGCAAGCTGCTGACCGCGACAGGACCGTATCAGCGACTGGTCGTCGCCCATCAGCCGAAGGCCGGCTACAAACGTCAGCCGAAGACGAAAGCACCGGCGTTTGCCCTCGTGCAGGAGCTGCGCAAGCCCGAGGAGTTCGCCAAGGGGATGGAGACCATGCTCCGCTTTGCCGGCCTGGCAGTCACCACACAGGTCGATCTGAAGATGGTCGAGGAGACGTACAAGGGCAGTGATATCCTCGGCTACCGCTTCGACGAGAAGAAAGAGTTGCCTGGGGACGTCGGCGACCTTCGCTTCAATGCCAGTCCCTGCTTCGCGAAGGTTGGGAATCAGTATCTGTTCTGTTCGACAATCGAACTGTGCCGCGAGTTGATCGACCTGCTGGAGAAGGAAGCGAAGGGACAGGACAAGGGATCGACGTTGAACTCGCGCACGCTCTTCGCGTCGGCGGGCGGTAAGGAACTGCTCGATAGTGTCCGCGACCAACTCGTCACCGCCGCCGTTCTCGGTCAGGCCTTGCCGTTGGAGCAGGCAAAAGCCCAGGTGCAGGCGTTTATCGTCCTGTTCGACCTCGTCGAGGGGCTCGCGATCGAGGAGACGTACGGCGCGAAACAGTTCCAGTTCGATCTGCGCGTGAACTTCAAGAAGTGACTGCCGCTTGCGGCTTTGCAGACGAATTGCTAAGCCGCAAGCGGCACCAAGGACATCTCCGATGAACGACAAGACCATCGCCCCACGCTGGGCGTGGGAACCTTATCGCCCGTCCGTCGAAGCACCGTGGGACCTCAAGCGTGCCGGCCATCTGTTTCGCCGTGCGACCTTCGGCCCGACGTTCGTTCAGATGCAGCAGGCTGTCAAGGACGGTCCCGAAAAGGCCGTCGGCCTGATTCTCGAAGGCGCGCCTGGGCAAGACGCCTTCGACTCCGAGACGCGCAAACTGGCCGACAGCCTGACGCAAGCCAATAACGGACCCCAGTTGCGCGACTGGTGGCTGTATCGCATGCTCTACTCGCCGCATCCGCTGCGCGAGAAGCTGACGCTCTTCTGGCACAACCACTTCGCGACCAGCAACACTAAGGTCCAGAACGCCGACTACATGCTCGGCCAGCATTTGCGGCTGCGGAAGCACGCCCTGGGCAACTTCGCCCGGCTGCTGCGAGAGATGTCGCTCGACCCGGCCATGATGGTCTACCTCGACGCGAACGACAGCCGGAAGGGCAAGCCCAACGAGAACTATGCCCGCGAACTGATGGAGTTGTTCTCGCTCGGCATCGGCAACTACACCGAGAAGGACATCCGTGAGGCCGCCCGCGCCTTCACCGGCTGGACGCTCCAGGGCAACGAGGTCGTCTTCACCCGCAATCAGCACGACGATGGCGACAAGATCGTCCTCGGCCAGAAGGGCGAATGGAAGCCGGACGACATCGTCCGCATCTGCCTCGACCAACCGTCGGCTCCCTATTTCCTCGCGCGCAAACTGTTCCGCTTCCTGGTCAGCGAGACGGTCGAGCCAACGCGCGAATTGATCGAACCCTTGGCGTCAGCCTTCCGGAAGAGCGATTACGATTTCGGAGCGCTGGTCAAGATAGTGGTGCAGTCGAATCTCTTCTTTTCACCGCGGGTGTATCGCACGAAGATCAAGTCGCCGATCGAATTTGCCCTGGGAATCGTGCGTGGTCTCGAGGGCCGGACCGGCACGACGGCCCTTGTGACGGTGCTGGAGGAGTTGGGACAGAACATCTTCTTTCCGCCGTCGGTCAAAGGGTGGGATGGCGGCACAAGTTGGCTCAACGGCCAGACGCTGTTGTTCCGCCAGAACCTCGCCCTGGCCCTGTCCTCGACGGAAGACGCTCGCTTCGGGCGGCGCTGCGATCCGGCGTTGCTCGCTCGCAAGTATGGGAAAAAGAGCGATGAAGAACTGGTATCGTTCTTCGTCGAACTATTCCTCCAGGGCGACATCAGTGCCGAGGCGAAGACGAAACTGTTGCAGTATCAGCGTAACGCTCACAAAATGAAGGTGCCGGTCTACTGGACCGCCGACGACGCCTCCGACAACCGCGTCCGCGCGTTGTGTCATCTTGTCCTGACACAACCGGAATATCAACTGGCTTGACGGATCTCCCCGGCGCCGCCGGGTGGACTTCCTCGTTCCCACGCTCTGCGTGGGAACGGCTCTTCGACGCTCTGCGTCGTCTGAGGCACTGACGCGACGCAGAGCGTCGCAAGGCACGTTCCCACGCAGAGCGTGGGAACGAGGGAGTGATAGCGACCATGTATACGACTCGACGCGCTTTCCTGAAGACTTCCGGCCTCGTCGCCCTTGGCCTGAATGCCCCACTCTTCCTCAGCCGCACGGCAATCGCCGCGCCGGAGGCCCAGAAGCCGGGGGCGAGGGATACCATCCTCGTCGTCATCGAGTTGACCGGTGGCAACGACGGTCTCAACACCGTCATCCCCTTCAAGGAACCGCTCTATGCGAAACTGCGGCCGACACTGAAGCAGCCGATCGATCAGGTCCGCAAGTTGACGAAAGAGATCGCTCTGCATCCGGTGATGGGCGAGATGGCCGACCTGTTCCAGCAAGGCGAGTTGGCGGTCGTGCAGGGAGTCGGCTATCCCAATCCGGATCAGTCGCACTTCCGCTCGATGGACATCTGGCAGGCCGGCAGCACCGACAAGACGCTCACCGAAGGCTGGCTCGGCAAGGCCCTGCGCACCATGCCGGGCGGCCCGTCGTTCCATCTCAAGGGCAATAACGAGAGCAGCCCGCTGGCCTACGAGGGCGCGCGAGCCAAGGTGCCATCGATCGCCTCGCTCGCGGAATATCAGCTTCAACTCGCGGCCGCCAGCGCTGGCGATCTGAAGGCGAAACGCGACATTATCGAGAACAGCGTGAAGCCCGGCAGCGGCAAGCCGGGCCTGCTCGACTTCGTCCAGCGGACGGCGTCGGACACCTACGCTTCGAGTCGCCGGCTCCAGGAGATCGGCAAGAACTATCAGCCGAAAGCCGTCTATCCGCAGACGGGGTTGGCCAATCGTCTCAAACTGGCAGCCCAGCTGATCGACGCCGGTCTCGGAGCGCGGCTCTTCTATGTCCGCCTCGACGGTTTCGACACTCACTCGGCCCAGGCCAATCAGCACGCCTCGCTGTTGACTCAGCTTTCCGGCGCGATCAGTGCCTTCTACAAGGACGTCTCGGCGCGCGGCCACAAGGAACGCGTCCTGATTATGACGTTCTCCGAGTTCGGCCGGCGGGCAGCGGAGAACAACAGTGCAGGCACCGATCACGGTTCGGGAGCGCCGATGTTCCTCGTCGGCGGCAAGGTCAAGGGCGGCATCGTTGGAGTGCATCCGAGCCTGGACAAGCTGGAGATCGGCAACCTGAAGCATCACACCGACTTCCGTCAGGTGTACGCGCCGATCCTCGACAAGTGGCTCGGCGTGCCGAGCAAGGGCATCCTCGGTAGCGACTACAAGGCGATTGACGTGTTCAAGAGTTGACTGTCTGCTTGTCGTTTCGCGCTCTTCCCCACTTCCCATGAGATGAGGGAGGAGAAGAGCGCGAAACGACAAGCAAGAAGTGTACAATGTCATCAGCCCAAACAACAACTTCCGCATCCCCAGGACTCGCACAATATTACATCGCCAATGGTGTCCATCGTGCGGTTGGGGCGAGGGAAAATCACCTGAAGCTGATTCGTGCGTGTCTCGTGGTTGCCGGTCAACCAACCCGGATCGTCTATGTGAGCCTGGACCAGCTACACTCGCCAAAAGCGTTTATCAGTCGAACGGTGACACCACGCAGGAATTATCCGGCCCTGGAGGCTGCGATGGGGACCGTGGGCGGAAGGGCGACTGTCCCGCCCATTGAGATTCAACCCCTGGGAGCAGCCGGTCAGACAGGTTCTATTCCCCTTGCCCAGGTGCAAATTCTTCCCTGAAAACGGAGAGGCCGCGATGAATCCCCCGCAATCAGATTCACGAATCCGGCTGCTGATGATTCTGCACCGAGCCTTCGTCGAAGTGCGGAACCTCGCGCTGGCGAACGGATGCGATCAGATAGCCGAACTTGCCGACACCTTCGAGATTCTTCCGGAGTTGATGGCCCACGGCGATGAGGCGGAACTGGAGAAGATCCGAGCGATTCTCTGCGACTATCAAACGCGGCGGGAGGATAGCGCCTACGATTACCTCTCCATGCTGGACACCGATTGCAGCATCTGGCAGCCTGCGTCTATCGAGTGACTTGACGGCGGAAGAACTCCCAGATCACGTCATTCGCCGTGAACGACGGCAGCGGCGGACCGAACAGCCGTCGCGACAATAATCCACGCCCGCCCGGCCAGTGATGTCCCAGGCCTTCGATCAGACGCACCTCGAACGTCCCCTCCCCCAATGCCCTCCGCCAGCGTTCAATCGTCTCGTGGACGGGCGGCCGATTCTCCGCCCAGCCCCACGGCGAACGAATCGTCCCGCCCTCCAGCGGCACCAGCGGATCGTTCTTGCCGGCCAGATACAGCGTCGGTACCGCTCGCGCCAGTGGCTCAACCTGCTGCCAGCAATAGCCCGCCACCGGCGCAATCGCCGCCAGCCGGTCGCTCCGCGCCGCAGCCAGACGGAACGTCATCGCCGCTCCATTCGAGAAGCCCGTCACGAACACCGCTCCCGCGCCCCATTCGTCGAGCAGGCTCGACAGGAAGCCGACGTCATTCACCTCGCGCTCGGCTGTTCCCGACGCGGGCGAACCATCATTCCACCACGTCGGATTCTTCAGAAAGTTCGCCGGCAGCGATGAATCGAGCGGCAGGGCCTCCGGCACCAGCAGCAGGAAGCCCTCGCGCTCAGCGGTCCGGTCCCAGCCAGTCTCTTCGAGCGTCCAGCGCCGCTCAGCACCCGCGCCGTGCAGCATCACGACCAGCGGGCGCGGCCCGGATGCTTCTTCGGCGGGAATGTGCAGCAGCGCCCGGCGAAGGTGTCCTCCGTGCGGGAATGTCAGGTCGTGGGTTCCTGGTGACATGCCCATGTCACTAGCCCTTGCACAGTTCGCTCCAGAGCGCCTTGTAATAGCGCAGGAACTCCAGCGACGAGGGCATGTCCGGCATCGGGCGGCCCACTTCGATGAGCGTGTAGCGGTCGTAGCCCTGTTCGCGGAACAGGCGGAAAAGCTCGCGATAGGGATACACGCCAGCGGCGTCCTTCCAGAGATCGTTGATGTGACAGTTGCGGACGAACGGCCAGAGCAGTTTGAACGCCTCGGCCACGCTGCCGCCCTTGACGTCCTCGGGATTCGAGTTCCAGGTGATGCCGACTGCCTTGTGGCCACAGTGATCGAGGATCGTCTTGATGCGGCGCGGCTCAGCGGTGCCGCGTCCATGCACTTCGACCTGAATCTCGACGCCGGCGCTCTCCGCCGCCTTGCCGCACTCGATCAGCGCCTTGCCGATCTGCTCCAGCGTCTGCTCCTCCGGCACGTCCTTCACCAGGGCGTTCGGCCTCACCTTGACGCCCCGGCCGCCAATGTCCGCGACCAGCTCGACGAACGCCTTGCAGGTCTCGATGTTCTTGCTGAGGACTTCCCGCGAGGGCGACTGGAACTCGCAGACGCTGCCGCAGCCCGAGATGGCGATGCCGGCGTCGGCGCACTTCTTCTTGACGTCCTTGCGCTGTTCCTTCGTCAGGGCCGGCTCGACGCCATGCTTGTGGGTCGTGCGGAACTCGACGGCGGCGAGACCAATCTCCTTGCACACCTTGAGCGTGGTGTCGAGGTCCCACGCGGCGGCCACGTTGTAGGTGACGAGACCGAGCTTGAACTTCGCGGCAGACGCTGCGGGACGCGAATCGGCCTGGACGGCAGGGAGAACGCTCGCGGCCAATCCGGCGGCAAGCAACTGACGACGATGGAGGAGGGACACGGGAAAATCTCCTGAGAGGGGAGTGACGCTGTTATGATGTTTGCCCGCGCGAGGAAAACAAGAGGGAGGCCTGCCCTTGCGGCGGTCAAGGACGTTCCGCCGCGATCAGATAGCCATACGCACGCACACGCCCGAACCACCAGGGACAGCGCAGTACGCCTTCGGCTCCTATACTGAGCGCTTTCACCTCCACGATGCGAAATCCCGCGTTCTTCAGCAGCCGGCACGCCTCACGGCGTGTGAAGAGATGCAGCGTCAAGTTGGCGACGCCTTGATGCACGGGCATCAGACAATCGCCGGTCTCCTTCCCCATCAGCCCTGACAGGGTGTTTCGCAACAGCCAGCGGCGTCCCGGACCGTTCCACAGGTTGAAACAGCGATTGTGAACGTGCAGCACGAATCGCCCGCCCGGCTTCAGCACTCGATAGGCTTGGGCCACCACTCGACGCCGTTCGTCAGTGCCGCGAATCATGCCGAGCGTGCTGAACAGACACGCGGCACAGTCGAAGCTCTGCGCGGGGACGGCGTCGAGCCGGGTCAGGTTCGCCTGGAGCAGTTCGACACTCACGCCGGCGCGAGTTGCCTTGTCGCGCGCCGCCGCCAGCATCGACGCCGACAGATCGACCCCGAGGGCCGTCGTACCGCGCTTCGCCAGGGCGACCAGCAGCCTGCCCGTTCCACAGCCAAGGTCAATGGCTCTGCCGGTGACAGGGCAGTGCCGCTCGACGAAGGGCAGATCGACGGCAAACAGTGAGGAACCGGCCAGGCTCTCGTCGTAGTTCCGCGCCAGGGCCGTATCGCTGACGTAATCCCAGAGGCCGCGATCGACGCCGGGCGGCAATTGCCAGTCGGCCAGGCGCGGCTGGGGCGAGTCTTCCTGCCTTTCCGAGAGAGGCTCCCTCTTCCCGATTGCCGTATCTTCCGGCTTTTGACTTGACATTACTCGTTGCCCCTTTTACAGTTGAAGCGATCCGGGGTAGGGTCCGGCTCACACGTCCTGGAGGAGATCGGAACCGTGACGAAGAAAGAGATTGTCCGGCAGATTGCCGATCAGATTCAAGAGACTCAACTGAAGACAAAAGATATCGTTCAGCGAACCTTCAACGCCATCGTCGATACGTTGATCAAGGATCGCCGGATCGAGTTGCGCAACTTCGGCGTGTTCGAGGTGAAACTGCGCAAGGCTCGCAAGGCTCGCAATCCGCGGACGAACGTGGACGTCCAGGTGCCTCCCAAGTTCGTGGTCACCTTCAAGCCCGGCAAGTACATGGAGGATCGCGTCCGCGCCTTGATCCCAACGGTAGAAGAACTGACCAAAATGGCCGCGCGGAAGTCGTCCACGCCCGCGCCGACGGCAGGCTCTGCGCCAGTCCCGCTTCCCGTGCCGGCCGCTGCAGAGACGAACGGCTCTTCCGACGGCGCTGAGCCTGCCAAGCCGAAGAAAAAACGCACGAAGAAGGCCAGTCAGGCATGAGGCGGGACATTCGATTCAAGTCCACTTCTCGCTTCAACCGATCAAAACGAAAGAGATCCTGCAACCGCTAGGATCGCCAACAGTCTCGCCGCTCCGCTGTGGGCGGCGAGACTGCTTACGAGGACAGCATGTTCTGTCCGGGAGTGCCGTGCGCCTTGAGGCGTGCCGCTTCCGGCGCAGGGAGGCGAAAATGAAACGGTTCCTGTTGCTGGCCTCGGCCACGGTCGCACTCCTGGCCAACGCCGGCTGCTTTATTCCAATCTATCCCTCGCAGCCGAACGAGCGCATGGAGGCCCTGCTGGTCAACTCCGAGAACTATCGCCAGATCAAGGCCGAGTGGGCGCGGTTCTGGTTCACGGATCAACCCTCGCACATGACCTTCGACCGCATCCACGGCGGCATCGAGTAACGCTCGCGATGGGTGTCATCCTGTTTCTGAACAGCCCGGTACGGCCCAAACGCAAGAAAAAGCGTCTCGCGAAACTCTACGACGACTACGACGATTGAACGGTTCTGCCGCTTGCGGCGCAGCGCGGATGAAGACCGCTACGCCGCAAGCGGCAAGACACCCCTGCACGTCACTTGAACGCCTCGTATTCCTTGCCCAGCACCGCCGCCGCCACCTTCAACTTCAGGATCTCATCCGTCCCCTCGTAGATACGGCAGACACGCACGTCCATCAGATGCCGGCCGACGCGATAGAGCGTGGACCAGCCTCTCCCCCCGAACACCTGCACGGCCCGGTCGGCCGCGTCCCAGGCCGCGTTCGATGCGTACAGCTTCGCCTGCGCCGCCAGTAGGTCCGCGCTCCGGGCGTTCTCCGGCGTCGGCGTGGTCTGCGCCAGGTCTTTCGCCTCCGCCGCCTTCATCACCAGCGCGTCCGAGGCAAGGCGATCCATCTCAATATTCGCGATGTGCTCCTGCACCAGTTGATGCCGGGCGATCTCCTTGCCGTGCTGCGAGCGCATCTTCGCGTACTCGATCACCTCGGCCAGACAGTCCTCGATGACGCCCAGACAGCCCGACGCCACGCTGATGCGGCCGCTGACCAGCGATCCCATCGCGATGCGGAAGCCATTGCCCTCTTCGCCGAGCAGATTGTTCGCCGGCAGGGCCACGCGCGTCATGCTGAACATGCCGGTGTTCGACGTCGGCATCCCCATCTTCGCTTCGGGGGCGAACGATTCAATCTCGACGCCTTCAAGGTGGGTATCGAGGATGAAGGCGCTGACGCGCCGCTCCTTCCCTGTCGCGTTCTTCGGATAGGCGAAAACGACAATCGCCTGAGCGATCCCGGCATTGGAGATGAGATACTTCTCGCCATCGAGGAGGAAGCGATCACCCTGGCGCTCGTAGGTCGATTGCATCTCAAGAGGATTGCTGCCGGCCTCGGGTTCCGTCAGGCCGAAGGCGAGTACCTTCTCGCCCTTGCAGGCGGCGGGGAGGTAGCGGCGTTTCTGCTCCTCATTGCCCCAGGTGAGGATGGGGTATTCGCCGATGGAGGTATGGCCCGAGAAGAAGGTGCGAACGCCGGTCCCCTCCCGGCCGATCCGGGCGAGAGCGCGAGCGTAGGTGACCGTATCGGAACCGCGACCGCCGTACTCTTTCGGCACGGGCATACCGAGAAGGTTGTGCTTGAGAGCGAGCGGCTTGACCTTGTCGTTGTACTTCCGCTCGGCGTAGCAGAGTTCCTCGTCGGGCCGAATTTCCTGACAGAACGCCTCGACGTCGGCAAGCAGTTTCTGGGCTTCAGCAGCTATCATGAGAGCGCCTCCTGGCGAGAAGAATGAGGATACCTCCCCATTCTACCGAGTCAAAAGAACGCGGCGTCCTTCCAACCGCTCCCTTGCGGTCGCGGCGCGGTATGCTTGGCGAGCCGCGACCGCAAGGGAGCCGCGACCGCAAGGGAGCGGCTTCTTCAGCCGCTCAATGCTGCACGCGGAGGATGTAACGCAATCGCACCTGGCTCTCCTTGTAGAGCAGATACTCGCTCTGCGAAAACGAACTCTTGTTGTACTGCGTCTGTTTGATCGGCTTGCCTTGCGGCACGATCACCTTCTTGCCCTCGAAGTCCCATCTGATGTCGTGGGCCGAGTCCGGCTCCATCTGACCGCGAGCCACGATGCAGTCGTATCCCTTCGGCGCGGCTTTGAGGCTCGAATTGTCGCGTGTGATGCTATGCTCGCGGCCCAGGGCGGCCTCGGCGAGGAACATCACGCCGTTCTTGCCCGACCAGCCGACGTAGCCGACCGACTTGCCGTTCTCCGACGCCAGGTAAATGCCGCGACC
>JBBRIK010000095.1:0-9841 GCA_038221045.1 Gemmatales bacterium | reverse complement strand
GAATTGCAGCACGACGACAGGTCTGCTGTTGTATCCCATCAAGCCAACGCGCCACGCCTTGCCCTTGAGGTCGCCGAGGCCGCCGCCAATCTCGATGCCGAACTCGTCGAGCAGCCGCTTCCTCACCGGCAGGTCCTCGACGCCGTTCGGAATGCGGACCGCGTTGAGTTGCGGCAACTGATGCCCCTCCGCCGCCGTGTACGTCAGCCCCAGGGCCGTGAGTCCCGCCTTGAGCGCCTTGTGATTGCGAACGTGCCGGGCCCAGCGTGCTTCCAGTCCTTCTTCCTGCACGATCCGCAAACCCTCGCGCAGAGCGTAAATCATCGAGATCGGGGCCGTGTGATGATAGGCGCGATCCTCGCCCCAGTATTTCTGAATGATGGTCAGATCGAGATACCAACTCTGCACCTTTGTCTTTCGCTTGTTCACGGCCTCGATGGCGCGCGAACTGAAACTCACCGGCGACAGGCCAGGCGGACAACCCAGCCCCTTCTGCGTACAGGAGTACGTCGCATCGACGCCCCAGTCGTCGAGCAGCACCGGCACGCAGCCGAGGGCTGTCACCGTGTCGGTGACGAGGAGCGTATCGAACTCCCGGCACAGTGTTCCCAATCCCTCGATGGGTTGCAAGGCCCCCGTCGAGGTCTCGGCCTGAACGATGGCCAGCACCTTCGGGCGGACCTTCTGCAGCGTCTCGCGAATCTGATCGAGTCCGAAAACCTCTCCCCAGGGCCGTTCGATGGCCGTGACCTGCGCGCCACAGCGGCCTGCGACTTCGACGAGGCGCTGTCCAAAGAACCCGGCCACGCAGACGACGATCTTGTCGCCTGCTTCGAGCAGGTTGACCATGCACGCTTCCATGCCGGCCATGCCGGTCGCGCTGACGGGAAACGTCAGGCGATTCGTCGTGCGGAAGGTCTCACGCAGGAGTTGCTGCGTCTCGTTCATGATGGCGACGAACTGCGGATCGAGGTGACCGAGCAGAGGCGTCGTCATGGCGGTCAGGACGCGCGGGTGCGCATCACACGGACCGGGGCCGAGCAGCAAACGCGGGGAGGGATTGAGTTGTCCGACGGGGGCCACGATGGTTCTCCAGGAGATAATTCCCGGTTATCCGCGACGCGGAGTCTTCGGAGCGGAACGCGTCGCGCGATGACGCAGCACGCGTTCCGCACCGAAGACTCCGCGTCGCGGCTAACCCTCTTGTGCGATCGCTCTCATACGTTCCTGCACGAGCGCGCTGATCCCCTTGAACGCGGGATGCGCGGCCGTCCCGGTGCATTCAAAGGCGACGCCCTCGCTCGTGGTCAGCACCGCTCCCAGGTGTTCGAGCCGGCGCATGGCGATGTCGTGATCGATCCGATAACGGCAACTAATCGCATCGACAGGCAGATAGACGCGGAAGTCGAGAGCGAGCAGATCGAGCGCGGTTTGCAGGACGCAGACGTGCGACTCGATCCCGGCGAGAACGACTTTTGGTCTCGCTTCTCGATGGAGCGTATCGACAATGGAGGGAGCGGCGCAGGAACTGAACGCGACCTTCTCGGGACGTTCCGGCAATCGCTTCAGCAACTCCGGCACGGTTGAGCCGAGACCTTTCGGATATTGCTCGGTTGCTAGCACGGGCATTTGCAGCAGACGGCAGGCGTCGATGAGGAAGGCGATGTTCCTCGTCACCCGGCCGGCGTCGAGGATCAACGGCATCAGTTTGTCCTGCACGTCGATCACCAGCAGAGCCGTGTCGGCGGCGGACATCCGGGTTGGATGCGGCATGGGTCAACTCTCGCGGTTCTCGGCCGGCCCCTGCTGCCGATGCTACGCGCGAGACGGAGCGACGACAAGGTTGTTACGGCGATTCGCCCACCACGGTTGACCGGACAGGAGACAAGCCATGCCGCCGATCCTGCGAACGACACCACCAGGCCGCCATGTGATGCTCTACGATGGCCAGTGCCGCTTCTGCACGGAAGGCTCGCGCCGCCTCGAAGCCTGGATGAAACGCGGGACCGTCGAGCGAATCGACTTCCAGCAGCCAGGCGTCCTGGAGCGTTTTCCGGGTTTGACCTGGGAGATGTGCATGGAACGGCTGCACCTTGTCGCCCCTGATGGCAATGTCTTCGCCGGTGTTGAGGCGATTGTGCGAGCTATCGCCACACGGCCCATCCTCGGCAAGGCTGCGTATCTCTACTTCGTGCCGGGACTGAGGCAGGTACTCGACAAACTGTACAAGGTCGTCGCCGCCAATCGCTATCGTCTGATGGGAAAAGCCGTGGCGGCGGGACACTGCGAGGGCGGCACATGCTCGCTTCACTTCCCTCGAAAAAGAACGAGTCCGGACCATCAATGATCCGGACTCGTTCCCTTGCGGGGATTACCTTCCGATGAGTGAGGTGGTTCTCAATCGGACATTAGCGCTTCTCGGCCGGCGGCATCACGGGCACCTTCGCGGCGGCACCGCCTGCGGGCTGCGTGAAATCGACGACCTTGGCCATACCGCCCGCAACCTGCACGGGCCGGTCCTCCTTGACGGCTCGGCCATCACGGTTCCAGGAGGCGCTCACCGTATGGTTGTACATCTTTCCAGGAGTCTCATTCGAGAACTCGAAGATGTGGATGTCGGTCGCTCCCTCGATCTTCCGTCCATCGAGCCAGACGCCGGCCTGGGCGCTGGGCAGGACCACACGAATTTGCGTCACATTCGACGGGGCCGACTCCATGCGTGGCGCGGGCTGAGCCTCGGAGTATTCCGGCACGACGTAGGAAGGCTGGTAGTAGCTCTCGACGACAGTGCCACCGGAGCCGTAATAGCTACCAGGGTAGTTGTAGCGCCCGGGATAGTAGTAGCCAGGATACCCGAGTCCGAAGAAGACCGACGAATGGTGGCCATAACCGGAGTAATGGCCGCCGGAGTAATGGCCGCTGCCGCCGGAGTAATGGCCGCTGCCGCCAGAGTAATGACTGCCCCCGGAGTAATGACCGCCGCCCCCGGAGTGCTGAGCGCTGCCCCCGGAGGAATGGCCGCCGCCATGATGCTGGGCGTTGGCCACTCCCGCAGTTGCGATCACGACGCCGCAGCCCAGAAGGGTCGCAGCCAGAAATGAAGAAATGCGTTGCATTGTTGAATCCTCTCGCTCAGGGCGAAAGCCTTGTTCCGTTGAGGTGTTCACCGAACGTGTTGCTCATCCGTGAAAAAATTTCACACCCAGTGAGAAGAGCGTCAGGGTTGGATTGAAAAATCGCTCTGATCCCCTACTGGAAGTTTACGCTGGCCATGAGGGCTGGAAAGGAAGGGGAAACGGTTTGCCCAGAGTTTTCAATGATTTGCCCAGTCTTCTAAATGTGCGGTGGCAGTGAGGAGGAGGGTGGTTCGCGATCGATTTTCTCATGAGGCGGGCGTAGTTTCCGCCATCGTGAATCGGCCCGATGTTGCGGTCAGACCGTCCGTTTCTCGTTGCCTGGGGCAGTCGTCCCGGCTATCTTCGAGTAGCATTCTCATTCCCATTCGCGGAGGCTTCCGATGTATTCTCAATTACTGATGGTCGCGGCGACGGCACTTCTCGCGGCTCCCGACGACACGGCGAAGGAGGCCGTCAAGAAGGAACTGGAAAAGCTCGAGGGTACATGGGTCCTGATCGGAGGGGCGGAGAAGGGCAAGGAACTGACCGAGGAAGAGGCCAAGGGGGAGAACGAGAGCTTGCTTATCAAGGGCGACAAGGTAACCATCCTCCGAGGGAAACATCACGGCACCTGCACGATCCGCCTGGACCCCAGCAAGAAACCGGCCTGGATGGACCTGATCTTCAATGAGAAACAGGCCAACCACGCCATCTACTCGCTCGACGGAGATAAGCTCACCATTTGCGTGAGCCACAAGTTCGGCCCCAACACCAAGGAGGATCGACCCGCCAGGTTCACGACTAAGGCGAAAGAAAACAAGGACCTTCCCAGCCTCGTCATGGGCATCTACAAGCGGCAGAAACAGTGAGAGACCTTGAGGCCCAGAGCCGTCTCCACACCCGCAGCGATCAACTCGGGGCGACTCCCCTTTTCGCGGCCTCCAGCGAGTACGTCGGGTCCGCTTCCGCCCACTTCACGTCGCCGGACGGCCCGTAGATCGGCGGGACGGGTTCATGGCCGGCCAGCCGCAACCAGGTCTGCACCTGCGTGCGGTGATGGCAGGTGTGCAGCACACGCCGCCAGAAGACCCAGATCCGCTCGCGTTTCAGCCCTCCGAAGAACATCCGCTCCTCCAGCCACCAGGCCGTCGTCCCGCGCGCGAACTGCGGCAGCCGGTGCCTCGCCAGCCAGACATACTTCTCGATGTACGCGGCCACCGAGGGCTTATCGCCCGACGGCAGCAATTCTTCGACGAGCGGCTCCTCCAGTCCCGCGAACTCGGCGAAGAACCGGCGTTCCGAAAGGAGCTGGTGGACGAGGATGGTCCTGATCGTGTTCGTCTTCTCATGGGGCCGGAAGTCGAGCAGACTGTCGGGGATCGTTCGCCAGACGGTCACCGTCTTGTTGACCTCGCTGGCATAGGTGGCGACGGCATGCTGAAAGACTGCCTCGGCCGCCTTCGGAACGTCGGGGTCGGGGATGGCGACATATTCGTACTTCATCGGCGGCGGACCTCCACAGGCGGACGCATGACAGCAGACGGCTTGCAGTCAGAATAGGATGAGGGGAGACGTGCCACGATCTGATTTCGGGGAGACTCATGGCGACGATGCTCGAAGTGGGCCGGGAGATGATGCGAGGCGAGCGGGAATTGTTTCCTGTCGCCCGCCTGCTGGGCCTGATAATGACGGCCCTCGAGCCGGGGCGGGCCGTGTTTGAGCTGCAAGCCGAGGAGCGGCACCACAACCCTCTGGGGACGCTGCATGGCGGCGTCACCTGCGACCTCGCCGACGCGGCCATGGGCTGGGCTTACGGCGCTACCCTGACCGAGGGCGAGAGTTTCACCACGATCGAGCTGAAGATCAACTTCCTGCGTGCCGTGCGGCAGGCAAGGCTGACGGCCGAGGCCAAGGTGGTCAAGGCGGGCGCGACGCTGGGCTATGTCGAATGCGAGGTCAAGGACGAGCAAGGCAGGATCGTGGCTAAGGCCGCCAGCACTTGCCTCAAACTGAAGAAGAGTTGAGGGCGAAACCGGACGGCCTACGCAAGGGAGTTACCCTCCAGGGACCGATGACGGAGGCGATCGTGTCACGAGCCCCTCTGGGGGTTCTGCCGGGGCGCTTGCGACCCTCACCCTGACGGTTCAGACCGGATTGTCGGTAAATACGTTGAACACTACAACACGGTTCGTTTACACTCAGCCATCGGCTACCTCACGCCCAAGGACAAACTCGAAGGACGCGAGCAGGAGATCTTCGACGCCCGCGCCCGTAAACTCGAAGAAGCCCGAGAAAGGAGAAAAACCAAACGTCAAGCTGCTCGGCAGGCCGCCCTGGACGGCCAACCCGCTGACGGTGTACCCTAATCAGAGAGCGTCGTAGTCCCTGACATCACGCTAACGCTCCGAAGGCAAACTTCCTGTTCTCGCTGAACCAATACAGTTTTTTGGGTCAGCCGGTTGCGGAGTCCTCAGGGCGAACGGGGCGAAGGGGCGAGACGATCGGATGGTTCGTTACGCCACCGTTGGCGTTTCCGGGGCCGGCGTTTCCAGGGTGCAAAGATTTCGCTGAAAGGACCTACTTGATGAACGAGCAATGGCGATCACGAATCACCATGGAACCGGGCAAACGTGGCGGTCGCCCGTGCATTCGCGGCATGCGCATCACCGTTTATGATGTCCTTTCCTACCTCGCGGCCGGCATGACCGTTGCCGAAGTCCTGGATGACTTTCCGTACCTGACGCAGGAGGACATCCAGGCCTGCTTCGGCTTCGCCGCGGAACGAGAGCGGAGCATGCTGGTGGCGGGTGCATGAAGTTGCTTTTCGACCAAAACCTGTCGCCCAAGTTAGTCAACCGGCTGGCTGACCTTTTCCCAAACTCCAGTCATGTGCAGTCCGAGAGCTTGGACTGCGCGGACGACAATCAAGTCTGGGAGCATGCCCGGCTGAATGGATTCGCCATCGCGTCGAAGGACGAGGACTACAACAACCTCAGTGTTGTTCGAGGCAGCCCACCGAAGGTGCTCTGGATACAGTTGGGGAACTGCACTACCGCCCAAGTGGAAGCTCTGTTTCGTGCCCGCTTCGCCGACATCGAGGCGTTTGAGAAAGACCTTTCCGTCGGCACGATCGTGTTGAGTTGATCGTGGGGCCGCCGCCCCAGGAACTTCCTTTCGGAGTGACGTTTGCTAACGGAAGCTCGGCGCGCACCGCAGACGCGGGGCGTTGAGTTGAGTGCGTTTTTTTGGGAAGCAAAAGGGGTCAAGCCTTGCGACACGAGGTCGCACTGAGGAGTAGTTAGTAGCTTGCTTGAGCCGTGTGCGGTGAAAGTCGCGAGCACGGTTCTGAGGTAGAGGGAACGCAGCAATGCGTTCCCTCTACCCGGGCCGAACCAAATTAGTAGCGAATCAAATTTGGATCGGGGTTTGACCCCTTTTCGTTGTCGCCTGCCACCTTTTTCTGCCCGGTAATTGGGTTGACTTCTTCCTCCCCGGCTCAGAAAAAGACAAGTGCAGCGTGATCCAGGAGGTGAAAGAGGCCATCCCCTTTCAAGTGAACACTTGAAAGGATCTGTCAGGGCGGTTTGGTCGCAGACCTTGGAAGTCATTTTCTTGCAGAGTTGCTCATGATCCAGGTCGTCTGTCAGGTAGTTGTCGAGCCGAAGCAGATCAGCTTCAAATGGTCTGACGGGACGGGAGAGTTCAAGCCCTACGTGCTCGTCGGCACGCCCTTCCGCGACTTCCAGCGTCATGCTCAGGAATGTCGCAAGCACCTCAAACAGATCGTCGAGGAGTACCTCAAGTGGTTCACGGCCAGAAGTAGCGCCGACAAGGACGCCTGGGAGCAAAGGCTGCGGAAATCCTGCTGCGCGCTGGCCCGGGCGGGCAGCAAGCTGTACGGTCAGCTCTTCCGGCCGGACAAGGACAATAACCCGGAGGTCGCCGAAAAGATTCGCCGGTGGCTCGAAGGGCTGCGGGACAAGCGCCAGGTGACGAGCCTGGAGGTGGTCCTGGACGGCAACCCGTCGGTCCCGTGGACCGTCCTCTACGACCAGGAGGTCTCACCCGAAATCGAGCAGGCGTTCTTGACCGGCAGCCCCGACGACCTGGCCCGCTGGCGCCCCTTCTGGGGGATCCGCTACAACCTCGCCGCCGGCCCGCGCGTGGACCCGCTGCGCAGGCGGTCGGCGCCGCCCACGCCCACCGTCTTGATGGTGGTGGACCGTCAGATCCGCGAGGAACTTCCGGAGGGAGAGAAGCAGCGACTGGAGGAGTTCATCCGGAGCCGTGGCCTGCCGGTGGTCGAGTCACTTGCCGGCCTCCACGCAGCCCTGCGCGAGCGCCGGCCCGACCTCATCTACTGGCTCTGTCACGCCACCCCCGCTGGCCTGCACCTCGGCGAGGCGGAGCCGATCACCCCCGACGACCTTTACCGCTTGCTGGAGCGCAGCCCGCTTGGCCCGGAGGGCTTTCCCGGCCTGGTTTTCCTGAATGCCTGCCGAACGGCCGAGGCGGACGCCGACGAGTCATCCTTCCTGAGCGCTCTGCACCAGACCTGCTTCAGCGGCGGCATCGCCACCGAGCAGCAGACGATGGATGCCTTCGCCAGCCCGCTGGGGCTGGACTTCCTGGAGGCTTTTCTGGACCGCGGCGAGACGGTCGGCGCCATCCTCCAGGGGCTCCGGGGCCGGGTGCCACTGGGTTTGCTGTACGCTGCCTACTGCCCGCCGCACATCCGCACATCCCCGCCCCCGACCGTGGCGCCCGAACCGGCTCCCGTCCCGCCGGACGATTCTCTGCCGAAACACCCGTACCGTTCGCTTCGCCATTTCGACCGGGGCGACCGCGCCCTGTTTGCCGGCCGGGACGCCGACGTGCTGTGCTTCGCCCAGATCCTGAACGAGCCTGGCACCCGGCTGGTGCTGCTGCACGGGGAGAGCGGGGTGGGCAAGACCTCGTTCCTGCGGGCCGGCGTCCTCCCCTACCTCGAGGAGAAGTGTGTCGGCTTCCGCGATCACTCGGCCGGGGAGGGGCCGGCCGTCCCCTTCATCCGCTCCACCCAGGACCTCGTCGGTCAACTTGCGAGTGCGCTGATGCGCTATTGCCGCCAGCCCCTGCGGAGGACTTCCCCGACGGGTGAGGCGATCGAGATCGACCTGCCCGGAATGGTCGCCTCCTGGCCGGATGAGGTGGCGCTGAGGGAGGCGCTGCTGACGGAGCCCTCCTTGCTGGGGCGGCTGCTGGCCGAACTGGGCAAGCGGCTGCCCTACGCTCCCATCCTGGTGATCGACCAGGGCGAGGAGATGTTCACCCTGGCCCAGACACCGCAGGACGCGGACAACCGGCGGCAGGCCCTGGAGATGTTGCGGCTGGCCGGGGAGGCGGGCGATTTCAAGATCATCTTGTCGCTGCGAACGGAGTATTTCGGGCGGGTTGTGGACGGCCTGCGCCGGGGGGCCCGCCCCGCCCACGGAGTGCGGGAATATCTGCTGAGCGACTTCGACGAGGCCCGCCTGACCGAGGCCATCCGGAGACCGACGGACTTTGCGAAGTACGCCTTTCACTTTGCCGAAGGGGTGGCCGAGAAACTGGCCCGCGCGGTCGTGGAATACTGCCGCAATCGGCAGGACAGCGTGCTGCCACTGGCGCAGGTCATCTGCACGCAACTCTACGAGCGCATCGAGAGCCGGTCGGACAGGGTGATCCAACTGGACGACGTCAAGGCTATTGGCGGCATCGAAGGGGGCATGAAACGGCACGTCGAAAACCTGTTGAGCCGACACCTGCCACAGGCGGATCACGGCGCGTTCCGCAGGCTGTTGAGCAAGCTCTACCTGCGGCAGCCCGACGGGACGTTGACGACGGCGTTGATGCCCGAGAAGAACAGCGGGCCGGAGCAGAAGGGGGTGGAGCATCACTGGCGGGGGGTAATGCCGCTGGATGAACTGCTCACGACCATGACCCGGCCGGAGGTAAGGCTGCTGCGGCCGAGTACGCTGCGGATTGGGGGAGGCGAGGAGCGGCGGTACGTGAGCCTTGGACATGATGCGTTGGCGAAGGTGGCGGCGGACTGGGATGAGGAGTTGAAGCGTTGGGTCCGCCGACGGAAGTGGGTGGCAGGACTGGTTGGCGCCTTGCTGCTGGCGGCGGTCATGGCTGCCTTGGCCCTCTATGCCGGCCAGCAAGCCACGGAAGCAAACAAAAGCGCCGAGAAGGCGCGAAACGAGGCTAACCGAGCGAGGAAGGCGGAGCACGAAGCGCTCCGCCGCTCCTATCTGGCGTCCATGTTGCTGGTTCAACGGACCCACGAGGAGGGCAATGTCAGACATCGGCTCGAACTCCTGCACTCCCAGATGCCCCTGCCGGGCCAAGAGGATATGCGCGCCTTCGAGTGGTATTATTTCTGGAGGGAGTTTCACCGACCTCTCACCACCTTTGAGAGACCGGGAGCGCTTTCCAATTCCGTCGCCTTTTCCCCTGATGGCAAGACCTTGGCTTCCGGCAATGAGGACGGGACGGTGCGACTGTGGGATGTGAACTCCGGCAAGGAGAGAGCCCCCCTCAAGGGGCATGCCGGCTCTGTCTTGTCCGTGGCCTTCAGCCGCGACGGCAAGACCCTCGCCTCCGGCAGCGTGGACGAGACGGTGAAACTGTGGGATGTGGCCTCTCTCAAGGAGAGGACCCTCAAGGGGCACATCGGCCCTGTCTTATCCGTGGCCTTTAGC
>JBBRIK010000094.1:0-9855 GCA_038221045.1 Gemmatales bacterium | reverse complement strand
ATCCCCTTGCCGACCCACGAAGACCACTCGGCCGCCGTCCTGTTCGCCGACATCTCCGGATTCACCGCCCTGACCGAACGCCTGGCCGCCGAGGGCCCCGCAGGCGCGGAGCAACTGACCTGGTTGCTGAACGCTTACTTCGGCCAACTCATCGACATCGTCACCGCTCATGGGGGCGATGTCGTCAAGTTCGCCGGGGACGCCCTGCTCGCGGTCTGGCAGGACGATGTGATTGCCGAGGACCTGACGGCCCTCACTCAGCGCGCTGCCCAGTGCGCCCTCGCGGTGCAGGGGGCGCTCCTGGGCTATGAGACGCCGGAAGGCGTCCGGCTGGCCCTGCGCGTCGCCGTCGGCGCGGGTCCGATCCGCCATCTCCACCTGGGCGGCGTGTTCGACCGCTGCGAGTTCCTGACCGTCGGTGAACCCTTCGCGGACGTGGGCGCGGCCAACAAGCAGGTCCGCCCGGAAGACGCGGTCCTCACTCCGCGGGCGTGGGAACTGATCGGCGGCCGCTGCGAGGGAGAGGTGCTTCCGTCCGGCGACGTCCGGCTGCTGGCGGTGCGCGAGCCGCTGCCGCCGCGGCCTCTGGATCGTCCCCGGCTCACTCCCGAAGCCGAGCCTGTGGTTCGCAATTACATCCCCGCCGCCGTCCGTTCGCGGCTCGAAGCGGGCCAGACGGCCTGGGTCGGCGAACTGCGTCCGGTCACCGTGCTGTTCATGAACCTGCCCGATCTGAACTATCGCACGGACCCGGCCATATCCCAGACGGCCATGTGCGAGTTGCAGAAGGCGCTGTACCGCTACGAAGGCAGCATCAACAAGCTGTCGGTCGATGATAAGGGAGTGACCCTGGTGGCCGCGCTGGGGCTGTCGCCCCTGGCCCACGAGAACGACCCCGTGCGCGGCATCCAGGCGGCCATGACCATGCTCGCCCGGATGCAGGCCCTGGGGTGGTCCAGCTCCGTGGGCGTGACGACCGGGCGCGTGTTCTGCGGCGCGTATGGCAGCCCGGTCCGCCGCGAGTACACCATGATCGGCAAGGTCGTCAATCTCGCGGCCCGGCTGATGCAGGCGGCTCACGGCGAGATCTATTGCGATGAGGCCACCTGCCACGCCGCCCAGGCGCGCATTCGCTTCGAGTCCCTGAGTCCCATCGTCGTCAAGGGCCGGGTCGAGCCCGTCGCCATTTTCCGTCCCCTGGACGAAGCGCAGGGAGCGGCCGCTCCTTCCGGCAAGCCCCTGGTAGGCCGCGAGGCGGAATGCCAAGTGCTGCTTGAGCGACTGCATGCGCTGCGCGACTGGAAACAGGGAGGCGTGGTGGTCCTCGAAGGCGAGGCGGGCATCGGCAAGTCGCGGCTGTTGTGGGACCTGTTGCAACAGGCGAAGGCCGCGAACCTCGGTATCCTCTCGGGCGGTGCGGACGCCATCGACAAGGCCACCCCCTACTTCGCCTGGCGGCCCGTGTTCCGCCAGTTGTTCGGTCTCGATGGGCCGGCCCAGAACCCGGACGTCTGGCGTCGCAAGGTGCTGGCCCAACTAAGCGACGATGCGGAGACCTCACGGCTGGCTCCTTTGCTCAGCGCCGTGCTGCCCGGCGACTGGCCGGCGAATGAGTTCACCGCCGAGATGACCGGCGAGGTTCGCGCCGACAACACCAATCGGCTGCTGCTGCGGCTTCTGGCCCGGCGAACTGCCGGCGGACCGCTGCTCCTGACTCTGGACGACTGCCAGTGGCTGGACTCGGCCTCCTGGGCGCTGGCCCGGCTGGCGGGACGCGACTTGCCGTCCCTGCTGCTCGTCCTGTCCACACGCCCGCTGAACTCTCCTTTCTCCTCCGGGTCGCCCTCTTCCAGTTCAATCCGGCACGCTTCCCGAGCCACCCTGACAGGCCCTCCTCCGGACTTGCTGTCGGGCGATTACAGTCCGTTGCTGTCCGCGCCGGGTACGCACTGGCTGCGCCTGGACGCACTGCCTCCGGAAGACACTGCGGCCCTTGTTTGCCAGCGCCTGGAGGTGCACTCCTTGCCCCCGGCGGTGATCGACTTGATCTGCGAGAAAGCGCAGGGCAATCCCTACTTCAGCGAACAACTGGCTTACGCCCTGCGTGACACGGGGCTGATCGCGGTCGAGGGCGAGGAATGCCGGTTGACGCCGGGGGCCGGCGACCTGCGCGCGATCGCCTTGCCCGACACGGTGCAGGGCATCGTCACCAGCCGCATCGACCGGCTCGGCCCGGCGGAGCAGCTCACACTGAAGGTGGCCAGCGTCATCGGACGCATCTTCTCCCTTCGCATCCTGCGAGACCTCTATCCGATCGAGGACGACCGCACGTCGCTGCCGAACTGCCTGCAAGCGCTGAAGCGCCTCGATCTGACCCGTTTGGAGTCTCCCGACCCGGACCTGGCCTACAGTTTCAAGCACACCATCACGCGCGAAGTGGTCTACAACCTGATGCTCGTCGCCCAGCGCCAGGAGCTACACCGGGGGGCGGCCGAGTGGTACGAGCGGAACCACGCTCAGGACCTTGCCCCTCTCTATGCCCTGCTCGCGCATCACTGGAGCGAGGCCGAGATCGGGACGAAGGCCATCGATTACCTCGAAAAGGCCGGCGCCCAGGCGCTCGGCAGCCATGCCAACGACGAGGCGATCGGCTTCTTCAGCGAGGCTCTGGCGCGGGTGGAGAAGGAAGGGCTGGCGATCAGTCTTGAGCGGCGGGCGTGCTGGGAAAGACAACTGGGCGAGGCGTATTACGCCCAGGCGAGCCTGACTCCCGCTCAGTTCCACCTGGAGAGGGCGGCGGCCCTGCTGGGGTTTGCCGTGCCGGCGCTCGGCTGGCGGCGGCTGGCAAGTTCGGGGATTCAACTATTGCGGCAACTGTTGCATCGTGTCTGGCCGGGACGTTTCATTGGCCGGGATGCCGCTCAGCGTGAAGGTTTCCTTGAGGCCGCGCGCTGCTACGAGGCGCTGGCGCGGATACACTACCTGAACAATGCCAAGGTCCCCTGCCTGCACGCCGCGCTGCGCTCGTTGAACCTGTCCGAGGCGGCCGGCCCCTCGCCGGAGCTGGCTCGCAGTTACGCGAACGCCTCCGTGGTCTTCGGCTTGCTGGGACTGCGGGGCGCGGCCGAGGCGCACGCCCGCCGGGCCGAGGAGACAGTTCAGGGGGTCAACCAGTTGGCCTGCTCGGCCCTCGTGGCCGAGGTCACCGGGGTGTTCTGGTACAGTGTGTGCAGTTGGGAGAAAGCGCGGGCCGCACTCCAGCGGGCGGAGAAGCTGGCCGAATCTCTGGGCGACATGCGCCGCTGGGACGAGACGCTGGTGCCGCTGGCGATGATCCTGTTCCATCACGGCGACTTCCCCGCGAGTGCCGAAATCCCGGTCCGGCTGCTGGCGTCGGCCCGCCGTCGAGGCATCTTGCAGGTCCAGTGCTGGGCGCTCAGTTGGCGTCTCATCAGCCTGCTGCCGCAGGGGCTGAAGGACTCCGGCGTCGCCGCACAGACGGCCGAGGCGGTCGCCGAACTGGACGAATTGCTGACCCGGAACCCAAAGAGTGCGGAGATGCTCGTGCGGGCCGATCAGGTGCTGGGCTATGGAGTCCTCGCCTTGGCCCGCTGGCGGCGCGGCGAGATTCCACTAGCCCTAAAGGCAGCCGAGAAGGGAGCGGAGGTCAGTTCCCGTTGCGAGCCTATCTCTCACTATGTGCTGGAGGGCTACGTCGGACTTCTCGAAGTCTACACCGGCCTCTGGGAAGCTGCTTCCAGAGGGAAAGGAATCGCCAGCGTCTTCGCGTCCCAGAGTCCCACGACATGGTCCGAGCGTTGCCGGCAACTCTGCCGGTCGCTATGGGACTATGCCGGCATGCACCCGGTCGGCCTGCCCCAGGCGTGGCTCTGGTGGGGACTGTGTGCCTGGCTGGACGGCCGCCGGGGCCGAGCGCGGCGGGCCTGGCAGAAGGGACTTGCTGCCGCGCAACGTCTTGGGATGCCGCACGACGAGGCGCTGGCCCACTATCAGCTAGGCTGTCACGCGGAATCGAACGATCCGGCCCGGCGCGTGCATCTGACGCAAGCGCGCGAGGTGTTTGCCCGATTGGGCGCTGCCTACGACCTGGCTCGCGTCGAGGAGGCGCTGGGAAAGGCGTGAGACGTCTTGCCTGGACAGCGACAAACCGATAGCAAAGGCAGTTGCGAGTGAGCGACGATGCCGCCCGCACGAACCCTATAAGCGAGGAATGACATGGGAATGCGAAACAAAATGGCGCGCAAGCGCAAGCGGATCAAAGACAAATGGCTGCGGCACAAGAAGAAGAAACGAATCGGATGGAAGGTTTAGTCGGACTCCACATAGCTCGTCCTGACTGACGGGCTATGTGGAGTGCCGGCGCGTTCACTCTTTCCCGATGCAGTACAGAAATCGGCTCGTGCGAAGATAGAGCCGGTCTCCACAGGCCGCCGGCGTCGCGAGGACGCTGTCGCCCAGGTCGTTCTTCGCGACAATCTCGAACTTCGGTCCCGTCTTCAGGACGAACGTCAGTCCGGCCTCATTTGTGACGTACACCAGACTGCCCACAAGGATCGGCGAGCTGCTGAACGCTCCCGATAGACGTTCCTGCCAGATTTGCTTGCCGCTCGCCGTCTCGAAGCAGGTGGCCATGCCGTCATCGCTCACCACATACAGATAATCGTCGTGATAGAGCGGCGAGGGAACGTAAGCCACCCCCTTCCTGGTGCGCCACTCGACATGCGTTTTGGTGACGTCGCCCTTGCCATCGGCTCGGATGGCCAGCAGTTCCTTCTCCGGGAAGCCGCCGGACGCGAAGACGAGCTTGTCACTGCAAGCAACGGTGTTCGCAGTGACCTCGGCGGGTCCGGCGCACGACCAGATCTTCTCGCCGGTCTCGGGATCGTAGCTCGTCACCTCGTGCATTCCCGTCTGGATCAATTGCGATTTGCCCGCGAGCAGGGCCACGATCGGCGTCGAGTAATTGCCGTGGCGTCCCGTCGTCTTGCGGTCGATCTTCCACACTTCCTTGCCGGTGGTCCGGTCGAGAGCGGCGAGAAAACTGTCCTTCAGACTCTCGCCGTTGACGATCACCAACGAACCGTAAAGCACCGGCGAGGAGCCGTAACCGTGCTCCGAGCGGAATTTCCCTGCCTCCTTCTGCCAGAGGAGCTTGCCTTCGAGACTCGTGGCCGTGACGTGCAAGCCGTCGTTGTTGATGAAGACGCTGTAGAGGGCTTTGCCATCGCAGGCAGGCGTGGCGGAAGCGTGCGTGTTCTTCGAGTATTTGCGGAGGAAGCCTCCCCGATGCGCGGTATAGTCCCAGAGTTGTTTGCCGGTCTTGCGGTCGATGGCCAGGACGTGTTGCGTCTTCGTTTGCTCGTCAGCGCTGGTCAGGAAGATGTACCGGCCGCAAAGAATGGGGCTGGAATGACCGCGGCCGGGGACGGCATATTTCCAGAAGACGTTCTCGGTGCCGCTCCACTGGGTTGCCGTCTGCCGATCGCGACTCTTGCCGTCGAGGGCCGGCCCGCGCCACCACGGCCAATCGTCCGGCGCGGCTTCCAGGAACGCCGGCTTGTCGGCGGCGCTTGCGGAAAAGCCTGCGAGGAGAAGGGAGAGGACAGCGAATGCGAACAGGCGGGAAGTCATCGGAAGGAGTCCCGTAAGGAAGAGTGGAGAGGTTGCCTCTCCGCTTTCCGGGATTGTACCCCGAAGCCGGCGAGCGTCCTTCTCGATTTTGGCATTCCAGGCGAGCCGAGAGTGTAAGCGACCGGCGAGGATTGCTGGAATGTGCTTGACTCACCCCTCCCAGCGGTTATCGTGAGGGAGTTATCCCGCCGTCCCTCGCCCATCCTGCCTTCCGAGGACGCCGCACCATGCCGTCTCTCTCCCGGTTCCATGCCGCCCTCTCCTTGCTCCTTCTCGGCTCGGCGACCGTGTCCGCTCAGGCGCCGCTGCACCAGCGCATCGATACTCTCATTGCCGTCGGCACGCCGAACTTCGACAAGCTGGCGGCTCCGCTCGCTTCCGATGAGGAGTTCCTTCGCCGTGTGTATCTCGACCTCACCGGCTGCGTTCCGTCCGCCGAACAGGCGCGCCTCTTCCTCGCCGACAAGACGGCCGACAAGCGCCAGAAACTGATTGACGTCTTGCTCGCCGGGCCGGAGTACGCACGCCATTTCGCGCAGGTGTTCGACGTGATGCTGATGGAGCGCCGGCCCTCGAAGTCGGCCCTCGCCGGTCCGTGGAGCGAGTTCCTCCGCGATTCCCTCGCCGCCAACAAACCCTGGGACCAGCTCGTCCGCGAGGTCCTCTCCAGCGACGGCAGCGATCCGAAGACCCGGCCCGCGGCGCGGTTCCTCCTCGACCGCGAGGGTGAGCCACACCTTGTCACGCGCGACGTCGGCCGGCTGTTCCTCGGTCTCGATCTGCAATGCGCCCAGTGCCACGATTCGCCCATCGTCGATGACTACAAGCAGGACCTCTATTACGGCCTCTACGCCTTCCTCAACCGCACCTCGCTGGTCAACGAAGGCAAGACGAAGACGTTCGTCCTGAGCGAGAAGGCCGACGGCGAGGTGTCGTATCAGTCGGTCTTCGATCCGGCCAAGGTGACCAAAACGTCGCTGCCGCGCGTCCTCGATCGCCCCGCGCTCAAGGACGCTCCGCTGGTCAAGGGTGAGGAATACCTCGTCAAGCCGGAGAAGACGACGCGCGGCGTGCCGAAGTACAGCCGGCGTTCGCAACTCGGCGGCGAGGTGGCCCGCGCCGACAGCATCGCCTTCAAGCGCAACATCGCCAATCGACTGTGGGCGCACCTGATGGGCCAGGGACTCGTTCACCCCGTCGATAAGAGCCATAGCCGGAATCCACCTTCGCATCCGGAACTGTTCGCCTTGCTTGGAGACGAACTGGCGGCTCACAAGTTCGACATCAAGTGGCTGCTGCGCGAACTGTGTTTGAGCAAGACCTATCAACGTTCGAGCCTGTCGCCGTCGGGAAGCGAGTCGCCTGCGCGGAGTTTCGCCGTCGCGAACCTGAAGCCATTGACGCCGGAAATGCTGGCCTTCAGTCTCTATCAGGCGACCGGCAACACCGACGTCCAGCGCCAGAAGCTCGGCAAGACGATGACCGAGGCCGTGCTGCATCAGCGCATTGCTCAGGAGGTCGCTCCCCTGCTGGCCACCTTTGCCGGAGAACCGGGCAAGCCGCAACAGTTCGAGCCGACGCTCGATCAGGCGTTGTTCTTCGCCAACAGTCTCGTGCTGAAGCAGTGGTTGACTTCGCGCGGCGACAACCTGTTCGTCCGGCTCGAAAAGCTGAAGGACGAGCAGATCGCGGACGAGGCGTATCTGAGCATCCTGACGCGCCGGCCGACCGATGAAGAGAAGATGGACGCGACGGCGTACCTGAAGACGCCGAACAAGAGTCGTCCGACAGCCGTGCAAGAACTGATCTGGGCGTTGGCGACATCGGCGGAGTTTCGATTCAATCATTGATCGTGTCTTCCCGCTTGCGGCGTAGCGGTGCCGAAGACCGCTACGCCGCAAGCGGTAGAAGGGGGTGACTCATGGAAAAGTGCAACTACGCCTGTGGCTCGGCGGCGCATCAGCTCTCGCGGCGGAGCTTCCTCGGCGGGCTTGCCGTGGGATCGCTCGGCTTCGCCGGCATAGTCCTCCCCAGTTCGGCGGCGGAACTGAACAAGAAACAGAAGCACGTCCTCGTCATCGAGTTGGCCGGCGGTGTCAGCCAGCTCGAGACCTGGGACCCCAAGCCCGGCACGCCGACCGGCGGCCCCTTCCAGACCATCGCGACCAGCGTACCCGGCATCCACATCTGCGAATTGCTGCCGCACACGGCGAAGCAGATGCACCGGATCGCGCTCGTTCGCGGCCTCAACACCGCCGAGGCCGATCACGGCAAGGGGCATTACATCATGCACACCGGCCGGCGGCCCGAACCAGCGATGGAATGGCCGCACCTCGGCTCCATCGTCGCGAAGGTGTGCGGTGCCGATCAGGGCTTGCCCGGCTACCTGCACATCCGGGCCGGCAAGGGCGGCGGCGTCAGCAAGCAGGACGCCGCTTTCCTCGGACCACGCTTCGGCTCCGTCGCGCTCGGCGACGGCCAGCCGCCCAATAACATCCTGCGCCCCGCCGATCTCACCGTGGAGGCCGACAGGCAGCGGAACGGCCTGCGCATGAAGATCGACGACCGCTTCCTCAAGGGCCGCAAGACTGCCGAGACGGAAGCCTACACGCATTCCTTCGATCAGGCCGAACAACTGATGGCGAAGAAGGACGTCTTCGACGTCAGCAGGGAGCCGGCCGCCCTGCGCGAAAAGTACGGCACCCACGAGTTCGGCCGGCACTGTCTGCTGGCGCGGCGGTTGATCGAGAATGGGGCCACCTTCGTCAAGGTGACGCACTCCAACTACGACACGCATCACGAGAACTTCGACTTCCACATCGAGCAACTCGGCGAGTTCGATCGACCCTACGCGACGCTGCTGGAAGACCTCGCGGTGCGTGGGCTGCTCGATCACACGCTCGTCATCGTCATGTCGGAGATGGGCCGTACGCCGGCGATCAATCGCAACTATGGCCGGGACCACTGGGGCGCGGCGTGGTCGGTCGCGCTGGCGGGAGCGGGCATCAAGGGCGGGGCGGCGGTCGGCAAGACCAACGCCAACGGCACGGCTGTGACCGAGCGCATGGTCAACGGCGGACATCTGTTCCACACCTACTTCCGCGCTCTCGGACTCGACTCGCGTAAGAACCATTACATCAATCAACGGCCGATCCCGATGGCCGATCCGAAGGCGGAGCCGATCAAGGAGATCCTCGCGTGACGCCGACGCTCGATCCCGTCAAGACGAAGCTCTCGAAGGACCTCAAGCACAGCAGCCCCCTCGTCGGCTGTCGCTTCGATCCCTCCGGCAAGTACGTCTTCGCCAGCGCCCAGGACAACAGCATCCAGCGCCACGAAATCGCGACCGGCAAGAAGACGTCCTTCGAGGGCCACAAGAGTTGGGTGCGCGGGCTGGCGTTCACGAAGGACGGCAAGACGCTCTTCAGCGCCGACTGGACGGGCAAGATCCTCGTCTGGGCCGCCGATCAGGAGAAGGCCGAGACGCGTCAGACGATTCAGGCTCACACCGGCTGGGCGCGCGCGCTGTCCGTCAGCCCCGACGGCAAGACGCTCGCTTCCGCCGGCAACGATGGCAAGGTGTGTCTGTGGTCCACGGCGGACGGCAAGGCGATCCGGGCGTGGCAGGCTCACGATTGCCACGTCTACAACGTCGCGTTTCATCCCGAGGGCACGTCGCTGGCCTCCGCGGACCTCAAGGGCGTCGTCAAAGACTGGGACCTGACCGGGACGATGAGCCGGCAACTCGATGCGAAGGTGCTATACAAGTACGATCCGACATTCATGGCCGATCACGGCGGCGTGCGCAGCATGGCCTTCAGCGCCGACGGCAGTTTGCTGGCCTGCGCCGGCATCACGAACGTCAGCAACGCTTTCGCCGGCATCGGCAATCCGCTGGTCGTGCTGCCGGCGCAGGCCAGCGCAAGCAACTCCTGAAGCCGAAAGCCGCCTTTCAGGGAACGGGCTGGGGCGTCGTCTTCCATCCCTCCGGGATGGTTCTCGCCGTCGGCGGCGGCAATGGCGGACAGTTGTGGTTCTGGAAGCCGGACGCCGCCGAGAGCGTTCACATGGTCGCGCTGCCGACCAACGCCCGCGACCTCGCGCTGCACAAGGACGGCAAGCTCCTCGCCATTCCCTGCGCCGACGGGGCAGTGAAGCTTTATGAGTTGAGAGCGTGTTTGCAAAAGGCGTTTTCAGGCTGTT
>JBBRIK010000093.1:0-9876 GCA_038221045.1 Gemmatales bacterium | reverse complement strand
CAGCTGCGCCGAAAACAGGTCAGTAGGGGCGGGATAAACAAAACCGAAAGAACGAGATGGGTTCACCGATTGTTTACTTCGGCGCTACCGTAAGTCATTGAGGGCCAACACCTTGTCCGCGCCGAAAGTTCGGCGCTCGGCTGGCGAACTTCGGTGCAAAGCGCCGAAAACTGTCCGCCTCTGTTCACACCTTTTTACACTATGTTTGAGAAAGTCCCCGGAACCGGACCAGGCGAAGTAGACCAGTTTGAACGTCGCCGGGTCCGCATCCTTTTTGAGTCTCTCCTGCACCGCCTTGTCGGGGAAGATCTTCGCCAGCTCCTCGTCGTCCGTGATCTCGAGCGGTTGGCCGATCCGCCCCATCACCTGCTTGAGTTTCACGCCTGTTAGGCTGAACTCCTTCACAGTCAGCTTCGTGTCATCCGCGTTCGCAGCCAGGGACAACAGCAGTACGCACGCCGCCGTCAGAATCGCTCGCATGGTTTCGCCCTTTCACAAATGGAATTGGAGAGTTGGGACTCTATCTTCTTACATCGGTCTGCTGCCCGCGTCGAGGAGCGCACGCAGTTCAACGACGGACTCCACTGCGGTCTCATCAAACCCATCTTCTGGATAACGCAATGCTCCACCAAACGAGATTCGAGGCCGGTTTCGCGTCGAGGGGTCACTCTGCCGGCCCCGCAGCGAGGCGTGGACCTGAGCGCAGCCCGTGCGGGCGAGAACGTCGACCACGGTGAAGCGATTGATGCCGCCGGCCGGGAGTATCTCGATGCGGCTCGCCGACCGCTCGCGCAGTTGCCGAAGGAGGGTGATGCCGTTGTACGCCGTCTCTTCCTGGCCACTCGACATCACCCGTCGAAAGCCCAGGTCGATGAGTTGTTCGAGGGCCACGACTGGCTCGGGGGTCACGTCAAAGGCACGATGGAAGACACAAGGCACCCGACCGGCCTGCTTCAAGAGAAGGCCACAGCGAGCGACGTCGATGGAGCCATCGGGACCAAGGATGCCGAAGACTACTCCGTCCGCGCCGTGTTCGAGCAGCAGTTCGAGGTCGCGCTGCATGACGCGAAAGTCGGCGTCACTGTAGTGAAAACCACCCGAACGAGGCCGAATCATCACCATCACGGGAAGGGAGGCTCGCGATTTCACCTCGATCAGTGTCCCCAGCGACGGCGTCAGTCCACCCAGCGCCAGGGCCGCGTTCAACTCCAGACGATCCGCGCCTGCCGACTCGGCGATCCGCGCGTCCTCGACGGAAGCAATGCACACTTCGAGAAGGAGAGGCGTCATGAGCGTACTGTAGCGGTCCCGCCAGGCGACTGCTACAGTACGCTCATGACGCCCCTCCTTCCCCCAAGGCGGTCCACTCATGCGCTGGGGACTGCGCTATCAGTTGCTCGTGCCGCCGCTGCTGTTGCTCGTCGCGGTGGCCGGCATCACCGCCTGGACGGCAGTCGCCGCCGCACAACGCGCGCGCCAGCAACTCGAGATGCGCGTACGCCATGTCGTGCAGAGCCTGCGCGAGCCGCCTCAGTTCGACTTCTCTCCGCAAGTCCTTCGACTGATGCGGCTGCTCTCCGGGGCGGAACTGCTTCAGGTTAGCAGTGACGGCCAGCCCGTCGGGACGCTTACCCAGATGCCCGACCATCTTCCCCCTCCCAGCGATGATCCCGACAACCTGCGTCTGGATGCCCGCGTCCTTGTCGATGGCCAGCCCTACCTGTGCAGCGGCGTCCGGCTGCGTCCGCCGCGTGAGGACCGTTCGCTCTATATCCTCTATCCCGAGGCGCTGTGGCGCGACGCTCTGTGGGAGGCAGTTCGGCCCTCGCTGCTGATTGGCGGCTGTCTCGGTCTTGCCGCCGTGGCGCTGGCAGCCGCCGTCGCTCAATCGCTGACGCGGCGCATCCAGGAACTCGAACGGCGCACCCGACAGATCGCCTCGGGAGACTTCAGCCCGATGCCGTTGCCTTCGCGGCACGACGAGATCCGCGACCTCGGCGCCTCGGTCAACGACATGGCCGAACGTCTCGCTCGTCTTCAGGAAGCCATGCAGCGGAGCGAGCGTCTACGGCTGCTCGGACAGGTCTCCGGCGGGCTGGCGCATCAACTGCGGAACGGGGTCCAGGGAGCCCGGCTCGCGGTTCAGTTGCATCAGCGCGAACTGGTCCAGGGTACCGCTGACCCCGCCACCCTCGACGTGGCGTTGCGCCAGTTGACCCTGGTCGAGACGAACCTGAAGCGATTCCTCGATCTCGGCAGTCGCAGACCCGGCGTGGTGCAGAGTTGTTCGCTCATTGCCCTCGTTGGCGAGGTGGTGGCGCTGGTGCAGCCGAAGTGTCGGCACGCGAGAATCGCTCTGCAGTGGCAGCCTCCCGAGCGCGAGCGCGTCATTCAGGGAGACAGCGGACAATTGCAGGAGTTGTTCCTGAATGTGCTGAGCAACGCTGTCGAGGCGGCGGGGCCGGGCGGCACGGTCGAGGTGCGGCTCGCCAACGAGGCCGGCAAGGCCGTGGTCGAGGTGAAGGACACGGGAGCGGGACCGCCGCCGGACATCGCCGCCCGGCTCTTCGAGCCATTTGTGACGGGCAAGTCCGAGGGCATCGGTCTGGGTCTGGCCGTGTCGCGTCAGGTGGCGGAAGGTCATGAGGGTCGTATCACCTGGACCCGGCGTGACGGCTGGACGTGCTTCCGCATCGAGTTGGGAGATGCACCAGGATCGGGAGCGAGCGTGGTAGGATGAAGGGATTGAGCTGCTTGCAGCTTTGCGACCTCGTTGCAAAGCCGCAAGCGGCGGAATGGGCCATCCGATGTCCACCAAACACATCCTGATCGTCGATGACGAAGAGGCCGTCTGCTGGACCCTCGAACGCGCGCTGAGCCGCGAGGGGCATCGCGTTGCTGTTGCCGCCTCCGTCGAGCAAGCGTGGACCGCCATCGGGCGGCAGACTCCCGACGCTATTGTCCTCGACGTTCGCCTTCCCGGCGTCGATGGGCTGACCGCTCTGGGCCAGTTCCGCCAGCGCATGCCCACTGTTCCCGTCATCGTCGTCACTGCGTTCGGCAATCTCGACACAGCAGTTCGAGCCGTCGAGGGCGGCGCGTTCGATTACCTGACCAAGCCCTTCGACCTGTCACAAGCCCTGACGACGATTGGCCGTGCCCTTCAGCGTGATCCGTCTCCCGACGAGAAACCGTCCGTGGAGACGCTTCCGGAAGACGAGCAGTTCGTCGGCCGCTCTCCTGCCATCCAGGCTGTTTTCAAGCGCATTGCCCTCGTCGCCGCTCACGATGCCTGTGTGCTGGTGACGGGCGAGAGCGGCACCGGTAAGGAACTGGTCGCCCGCGCGCTCCATCGGCACAGCAAACGACGTCACGGCCCCTTTTTGCCGCTCCACGTCGCGGCCCTTAATCCGAACCTGGTCGAGAGTGAACTGTTCGGCCACGTCAAGGGCGCGTTCACGGGTGCCAGCCAGTCGCGGCCCGGCCTGCTCGCTCTCGCTGATGGAGGTACGGTCTTCCTCGACGAGGTGGCCGAGATTCCGCTCGGCGTCCAGGTGAAGTTGCTCCGCGTCCTCGAACACGCCGAGGTCTTTCCCGTTGGCGGCACGCAGGCGCAGCCCTTGAACATCCGCATTCTGGCGGCGACGCATCAAGACCTGTCACGGCGAGTCGCGGACGGCACTTTTCGGCACGATCTCTTCTTTCGTCTGAACGTCTTCCAGGTGGAGTTGCCCGCCTTGCGCGAGCGGGTGGAGGACATACCGCTGCTCGTGGAGCATTTCCTGTCGCGCTTCGGCGCGCGCGCGCGGGCCCTGTCCCCTGAGACGGTGAAGTTCCTGCAGTCGCAACCCTGGCTGGGCAACGTGCGTGAATTGCGAAACGCCCTGGAGCATGCGGCCATCGTGGCGCGAGGCGAGTCCTTGCGTCCCGAGCATTTTCCGCGTTTCCCCAATGAGGCGTCCTCGGCCACGCCCGACGAACAGGTGACCGCGAGTGTGCGCAAGTGGGTCAGCGAGCGTGTGCGTGCCGCGGGCAAGGAGACGCCGGAGGGACTCTATCAGGGGTTGCTCCAGTGCGTGGAGCCGGCGTTGCTCGAAGAGGTGATGCGGCGTGTGCTGGATAATCGTTGGGTGGCCGCACACTGGCTCGGCCTCAACCGGGCGACCGTGCGCAAGAAGCTGAAGGAATATGGCCTGACGTCGGTGACGGGCAATGGACCCGAGGAAGAGACGGAGGAGTGACGCCTCTCAGCCTCCGACGACGGTGACGCGATTGACGAGAGCGCGGCCGCCGAGAGCGGGCATGACGGTTTCCTGGGCCTGTTGCTTGAGGTAGTAGCTCGGGACTCGGCCGAGAATCATGACGCTCGACTCGGTCTCGTGGATGGTCAATTTACGCAGGGCCGCGAGAGGACTGCGGCGCAAGGCTGTCGTGGCTCGGGAAAGTTGTCCGATCAGGGGATTCATTGGTAAGCTCCTTCTCTCAAGTCCTGGCCGACTTGGCAGTCGTTGTCGTCAAACGATTCCGCTCCGAAAAAAGAATGTGTTGCTCCTCGCGAGACTGAGGAAGCAGGAGAAGACTCTTTCGGTTGTGGTTCGTGCGTGCCGGCTTGACACGTCCATGCTTCAGCAAAATGCAAACGTTCGCGTCGAGCACTCTCTTCGCGCCCGCGCATCCGCTCGATTCGCTTCACTTCCAAGCATGCTAGCGCGGCAGCGAATCAAGAGCAAGAAAAAAACGATAAAAATTGTGAACACGAATCAGGTCCGGCGACGGGGCCGATGATGACGAATGCGGTCGAGAGCCTGATTGAGGGACGGCAAATCGATTCCGATGGCTTGAATGCCCGCCAGGCAGGTATCCCCCAGGCGAAGCTCGCAGGTGCCGCCTGCCTGATCGACGATCCAGGAGTCGCCTGTAAAACGGAGATCGAGCAGAGACGGACGCACCATGCGCAGCAGGGCGGGACGTCGAGAACGGTGGACGAGGGATTGCGTCTCGGTGGATGACATGACGGACACCTTTACGCAAGCGATGTGATGAAGGAGTGTGCCGCACTCCAGTTGATGGTGCAGTTAAAATGCGAACGCGATGCCAGGATTGGCCCGGCAGCAACGGTATGGTCCGAACTGTTTGCGAAGACGAGAGTTGGAGGAATAACTTCCACGGTCGAGCCGGACGCAGCCGGGGGGCGGGGAGAAGGCGTGTTCGAGGATGACACAGCAATCAGCCCGCGATGCACTTTTTTCCTACTCCGCCGAGATTTCCGTCCGCCCTGCGCCCAGAGACCAGCGCACGGCTCGTCGCTCACAAGACGCATCTCTCGGACCACGCCGGTTCGCCTATTTCGCGAGCAGCACCCGCCTTGACAGTGGGCAATGCCTGATGAGTTGACAGAGCAGCCGATCGAACTTCAGAAAAAACGTCTGTTCGCAAGTCAAGGATGGCAAAATGGTTAGACTCGGTTGCAACAGGGCAGCGCGAGAGGGAGTACGAATTGGTCTCTCAGTTGCGTTAAAGGAAAAATGTTCCTCGACTCAGGTTGGGGACGGGTTGAAACCTTGCTCCCCGGAGCAAGCGAGTGAGAGTCATCCGGTTCTGCCGAACCATGGGAGAGGTGGTTCAGTGGGCCGGATGACTTTTTTCATGCGCGGTGCTGTGCTATCGTGAAACGATGCCACAGTGAACCCGCCGTGAACGGCGAGTTGGATAAGGGAAGAATCATGAGCATCGCCTCTCCCGACGCTCCGAGCGGCATCGAGCCTTCGATTGCCACGGAACGCTACGTCGTCAAGGGCCGGCTTGGCCCGCGCTGGCTCAATCACCTTCGAGCCTGGACCGGCTGGCCGTGGGAACAACGGCTGGCGCGAGCGGCCCTGATGGTGCCTCGCATTCGGTTCTGGGAAAAAAATTATCAGTCACTCACCGAAGCGGAGTTGAAGGAAGGCGGACGGCATCTGCGTGGCCGGGCGCGCGGCGGCGAGCACCTCGACAAACTGCTGCCCGAGGCGTTCGGGCTGGTCAGCGTCGTCGCGCAGCGCTTGCTCAAACTTCGGGCTCATGACGTGCAGTTGGCTGCTGGCGTCGTCCTGCATCAGGGGGCGCTGGCGGAACTGGCCACCGGCGAAGGGAAGACGCTTTGCGCCGGCTTCCCCGTCTTCCTCAACGCCCTGCAAGGGAAGGGCGTCCATGTGGCCACGGTCAATGACTACCTCGCGCGCCGCGACGGCGAGGAGGTGATGGGACCGGTGTACTCCGCGCTCGGTCTGTCGTGTGGCGTGCTGCAAATGCAGATGGGAGAGCAGGACCGCGCGAAAGCCTACCGCAGCGATGTGACTTACGGAACGGCCTCGGAGTTCGGCTTCGACTTTCTGCGCGATCGGCTCAAGGTGGCCGGCAATCGCGGGCAAGCGTCGCCGTTCTGGGACGCCTGGCTGAAGACCGGCCGCGGCGGTCGAAGCGATCCGCTCGTGCAACTCGAAGAGCATCACTTCGCTCTGGTCGATGAGGCCGACAACATTTTCGTTGATGAGGCGCGCACGCCGCTTATCATCAGCAACCCGACCCGGCTGGCCACGCTCGACGAGCAGGTCGTCTACCGCTGGTCCGACCGGCTCGCCAAGCAGATGAAGCAGAACGAGCATTTCACCCTCGACGCGAAGAAGCAGAAGCTCGAATTGACCAGCCCTGGCCGGTATCTGATGCGCTGGTCCAATCCGCCGATGGGGGCCAACTCGCATGCGATGGACAAGCTTGAGGAGCACGTCGAACGCGCCCTGCAAGCGCATTATCGTTTCCGGCTCGATCAGCACTACATGATCGAGAAGGAGAAGGTTGTCATCATTGACGAATCGACGGGCCGGCGGATGCCGGACCGCCACTGGCGCGACGGTCTGCATCAGGCGGTCGAGGCCAAGGAGGGGGTGCCGATCACGATGGCCAGCGATCACGCGGCCCAGATCACCTTCCAGAGCTATTTCCGCCTCTACAAGAAGCTGGCCGGCATGACCGGCACGGCCGCGCAGAACTGGTGGGAGATTCGCCGGGTCTACAAGATCTGGGTGGTGTGTGTGCCGACGAATCGTCCGATTGTCCGCGAGCAGTGGCCGGACCGCGTGTTTCCGACGGAGGAGGCGAAGTTCAACGCCGTCGTCAAGGAAGTGGAGCGGCTTCGTGGACTGGGCCGGCCGGTGCTGATTGGCACGCGCTCGGTGGAGAAGTCAGAGGTGCTGAGCCGAAAGTTGACGGCAGCCGGGGTCGAGCATGAGGTGCTGAACGCTCGTCATCACGAGCAGGAAGCGAAGATCATCGAGCATGCGGGTGAGAGGGGCAAGGTGACGATCGCGACGAACATGGCCGGCCGCGGCACCGACATCAAGCCGACGCCGGAGGTACTCGCGGCGGGGGGGCTGCATGTGCTGGGAACGGAGCGTCATGAGGCGTTGCGCGTCGATCGCCAGTTGCTGGGCCGGGCCGGCCGTCAGGGCGATCCGGGGAGTTGTCAGTTCTTCGTGTCGTTGGAGGACGAGTTGCTGGAGGGTCTGGGAGAGAGCTGGGAGGAATATTTGGAGGGAGTGGGCCGTGCGGGAGGCAACCGCAACTGGCAGGGCTATCACCGCAGTTTCGTCAAGGCGCAGAGGAAGATGGAGCGGCGGCACTATCGCAATCGCGTCGATCTGATGGTGTACGAGAAACGAAGACAGGAAGTCCTCAAGGACCTGGGAGCGGACCCCTATGTCGATTGAGTTCCTGCCGTGCTTGCTGATTTTTCCTGGAGAGTCCACGAATCCGAGAAAGAAGACCGTCGAGGAGATGGGAGCGGTGCGGACTATGCCGGATCGGGAGTGAGACCGTGCAACTACCTCTCATCCTGTCCCCCATTGCAACGGCCGCTTATCCAGCTCGATATCAACAGAAGCTCAGTGATTCCGCTGCCGGTCATTTTGCCGGATGGGACTTACTTACCCTGACATGTCTGAAGCGCGAAACGGCTGGCGACAGGACGACAAGCGGCACACCCGCCTGACCCGCCAGCGAGGGATGCTTCCGAACGACTTTCGCCGGCGCATCGGGCTGGCCGGTTCGCTCCTCCGCACTGCCGGCGTACTGTGCCAGGTATCGCGTCTCGTCACCGTGCATTGGATTACGGGACGGAATCGACTCCTGGAACCTTTTCCGCTCCGTTGTGCGGAACTGACCCCGGCCAGCGAGTCCTCAACGAACGCCATCGCAATCGCCCCACCGCCGGGTGAGGTGTTTTCGGTGTCTGACACCTTTGATTCTCCTTCGGTGTGTCGGACCGAAGCGCGCAAGGATGAGCGCACGTCAAGCGGCAAGAGTGACCTGATGGTGCCGCACTTGCCGCCGTCATACGGGGCGGCCATGTCATCACGGGAGAGGTGGCCCGGCAGCTGGGGTGCCCAGCAGAATGCCGAAGTGCCGAAGTAGTTCCGGCCTCGTGCCCACCTGGGGAGTATAATCACCACACGGTTGCGGAGAAAAGGCCCGTCGGCTCACCAGGTCCAACATCCGCCGCTGAAGTAAACGTTTCCTGAACCGGCTCCAGGATTCGGGAGAGGAAGAAACGCGGCGACGTTCGAGCCTTTCGGTGCTATCGATGAATGACGTGACGCGCATCCTGTCTGCCATAGAACGAGGCGATCCGCACGCTTCCGCCCAGTTGCTGCCGCTGGTCTACGATGAGTTGCGAAAGCTGGCCGCCCAGAAGATGGCCCACGAAGCGCCCGGCCAGACGCTGCAAGCTACCGGCCTGGTCCATGAAGCCTATCTCCGGCTCGTGGGCGTGGAGACGGCGCGGCACTGGAACAGCCAGGGTCACTTCTTCGCCGCGGCCGCCGAGGCCATGCGCCGCATCCTGGTGGAAAACGTCCGGCGCAAGAAACGCATCAAGCACGGAGGCGACATGGAGCGCGTCGAGTTCGAGATGGACAGCCTGCCGACCCGAATGACCTCCGACGAACTCCTCGAGCTCGACGAAGCCCTCGAAAAACTACAGCACCAAGACCCGGTCAAGGCCCAGCTAGTCACTTTACGCTACTTCGGCGGCATGACCATCGAACAGGCGGCGGAAGTGCTTCACATCTCGCGGGTCACTGCCCATCGCTACTGGACGTACGCTCGTGCCTGGCTGCACCTGCAGATTACGGGAAGCACGGAGTCCGGATAGGATATCCCACAATTCTTTCCCGGAGGTGGAGCGCGCGGGCCCTCCGCGTCGCACTGACTAATAGAGCGAGAACGTCCCGCCCTAGGAGTCTGACTCGATGAACGCGGAAGAGATCCTCCTGTCCGCCGTGGGGAAGAAAACGCCGGCCGAACGAGTCGCCTACCTGGACGGCGCGTGCGGACCAGACGCCGACTTGCGAGCCCTGGTCGAAGGTTTGCTCCAATCGCACGAGGAAGCCGGCAGTTTTCTGGAACAGCCGCTCTTCGTGCCAATCCCCACCATCGACCAACCTCCCGTTCCCGAGAGGCCCGGCACCGTCATCGGGCCGTACAAGCTGTTGCAGCAGATCGGCGAGGGGGGGATGGGTATCGTCTTCATGGCCGAGCAAACGGAACCCATTCATCGCAAGGTCGCACTCAAAATCATCAAGCCGGGCATGGACAGCCGCCAGGTGATCGCACGCTTCGAGGCCGAGCGGCAGGCCCTGGCCATGATGAACCACGTCAACATCGCCCGCGTCCTCGATGCGGGGACCACAGAAGCCGGCTTGCCGTACTTCGTCATGGAGCTGATCCACGGCGTGCCCATCACCAAGTACTGCGACGACAACCGCCTGACGCCGCGCGAGCGGCTGGAGCTGTTCGTCCCGGTCTGCCAGGCCATTCAGCACGCCCACCAGAAGGGGATCA
>JBBRIK010000092.1:0-9947 GCA_038221045.1 Gemmatales bacterium | reverse complement strand
CGAACGTCCACATGGGCTGGAGCGAAAACTCGCCGAAGCGGTCGAAATCGCAGCGGTCGTGCGCCGGCGCTTCAGCGCCCCAGGCATGACGGGCCCCGATCAAGCCACCCCGCGCTGCCTTCTCCCATTGCGCCTCGCTCGGCAAACCGTAACGGACATTGCTCGTCGAGAGGTGCTGCGCCAGGTCTATCGCGTCCTGCCAGGCGACGGCGACCATCGGCTTGGTGGAGTATTGCCAGGGGGCATTGGGATCGTCGCGGGCCGGGGAGCCGAACAACTGCTGCGACGTCACCGTCTGACCCGCCTGCAGCCAGGTCTGTCCGGGGGCGTGGGCGTGCCAGTCGGTGGCTCGCGTCGTCCGGTCCTCGCAGTATTGCAGGCGGATCTTGTTCATGTTGTACAGGGTGAAGGCGGCATGATCGAAGTCGCCGGGCGGCTGCTCGCGGTGGCGCGGGAAGCCCTCCGGCGGAGGCTCCCAGTCCATCAGGGCGCAGTAGGCACCCCAACTGACAGGAGTCTCGGAGAGCCAATAGGGCGTCAGCCAGACGGGGTGCCAGGGCTTCTCGTCCGCCTCGCCGTGTTCGCAGCCCATCAGAAACGGCCCGCCCGGCACATAGCGAAAGACCAGACCGTGTTCGACCACCGCGAGTCGATCGAGGACGGCCGCGCGAGCCGTGCGGATCTCTGCCGATTCGGGAAACAGGCCGAAGGCGCGATCGTAGGCCGACGCGGCCCCTTCGATGTTGCCCTCGCTCTCCAACTCCTGGCCGATCGCGAAGGCCAGCCAGGGGTCGCCGTCCGGCTCGAACTCGACGGCCAGGCGCTGATATTTCTCGGGAAGCATGACGGCTCACCTCAAGGGGAAACCAGCGGCAACGCCAGGGGGCGGAAACATCCCTCGACATTCGCTCCGGGATGTTCGCCCTCGCCGCGCAGGTGCTGGGTAAACCAGGGGTCGGGGGCATCGACGGAGCCGGCGAAGGTCAGCGCGCGCGCCCGACATCCCCCCTGGAAGTCCGACTCGCGGCGCATGCGCTGAAACGTCTGACTCTGTCGCCAGATGACCGCGAAGGGCGTGGCGCGGATGTTGCCGCCGTTGAACGCCGAGCCGAGGAAACTGCACGGGTTGACGTCCCCCTGCACGCTGATCGAGCAGACGTGTTGCCCCGCCCCGCAGGTGTGGCTCGTGTGGAGGACGGGCTGCGTCGTTTCGCGCAATTCGGGGCTGAACGGATCGAGGCTGTGCAGGTCCGCGCCAGGTGTGTCCATGTCCGCCAACTCGCGCAGGGCCTGGGTGTACTGGCTGAAGCTCGGCATCAGGTCGAGATGATGCAGGGCCACGCCGGCCGGATAGAGAGGACGGAAGACGGCGGTGTGGGCTCCCACCTCGCAGGCCAACTCGGCGCAGCGCTGGACCGTGTGGGCGTTGGTCTTCATGATTGTGAAGGCGAGGGTGAAGCGAGCGTGCCGGCGAAGGAGCTTCAGCTTCTCGACGACGCCGGCAAAGGTGCCGGGACCGCGAATGGCGTCGTTCGTCTCGGCGTCCGGCCCCTCCAGGCTGACGTTGAGCCAGACCAGCTCGCGGCGGCCGAACTCGCGCGCCACGTCCTCCGTAATCAGCAAGCCGTTGGTCGTCAGACAGGGGTGCAGGCCGTGGACGGCGGCGCTGTCGAGGACGTCGAAGAGGTCGCGCCGCAGCAGCGGTTCGCCGCCTGTGAGGCCGAGACGAAAGGAACCGAGACGGGCGAGGTCGCCATACAGGTCGTCCATCTCATGGAGAGCCAGGGGGTGATCGTTCCGCGGCAACACCCCGGCAAAGCAGTGCGAGCAGGTCAGGTTGCAAGCGCCGATGATCTCCAGGTGGACGGCGAGCGGCCCGGCGAGATGGTCGGCGGGCACGTCCACGTCAAGGACGTCGGCGGCGAGCCGGCCATCGAGACGGAAGAAGCCTCGATCGTAAAAGCAGTCGAAGAAACGCAGTACCGCAGGGCGATCATCCTCGGGTTGATCGGCGAGGACCGCATCGATGGGCTGCTCGACCAGCCGCAATAGCAAGCCTGTCGATTCATGGTCGAACGGCAGATAGCGCGACGTTCGCCGATCGAAGACGAGACAGCCGAAGTATTGCGGCACCAGGACCAGGGGGTGACGTGGCACGAGCGCCTCCGGCTACTGGGGAAGTGTGACGGTGAATAGCTTGCGAATCCAAATGTTGGCCTGCGACGGAAGGGGCGCGATGGCCAATCCGAGGCATAAGGCACCCTGCCGGGCGCAGAGCCGGCACTGCGACGCCCCGAACTGGGACGATTCGATATCGGGGGTGGGCCTGATCGCCAGCGCTTGCCACTGGGAATCATCGAAGGCAGTCGTCATCCATGCCTCGCCGTCGGGCGGTTGAAGGGTGAATTTCCAGCTCCCGTCGGCCGCGCTCAGGATGGCCAACGGAAGAGTACTGTCGCTCTTGTGAGAACGACCGTCATCGTAATAGGCCGCGAACATCAGCAGGCCAGCCGCAACATCGGCGTCCTCCAGGGCAACCGCGACGACATGTGGTCCGGGGATGAGATTGACGCGCGAAAGGTTCAACTCCGCGCCATCGAGGAAATACGCCCCCGGTTTGGGCGTGTAGAGGGAGACGTTCAGCGGCAGGGTGGCGTTCGGGTTGCGCCAGCGGAGCACGACGCCGCCACAGCCGGCAGGGACCTCGCAGTGACTGTGTTCTTCCAGCACGAGCTTGCCGGGCTGCTTGCGGAACCGGTCGAGCGAGTTGAGTTGCTGATCGGCCATGACGCGGCCTCGTTACAGGGTCCAGCGTGAAGAGAACCTCGGGCGAGCGGCACGGCGTAAGCGTGCCGGTTCTGCGAAAACAGGTTGACAAACCGCCAGCCACGACGTTCCTCATTCGACGGGCAATCCCTTCTCCCGCCAGCCGCGCATGCCGCCATCCATTGACAGGACGTTGCGATACCCCATCTTGAGCAGGTTGTCGGCGGCGAGGGCCGAGCGAAAGCCGCCGCCGCAGTAGAGAATGATTTCGGCATCGACGTCCGGCACCCGCTGCTCCACGTCGCGTTCGAGGATGCCCTTGCCGAGATGGACCGCGCCGGGAACGTGACCCGCTGCCCACTCGCTCTCCTCGCGCACGTCGATCAGCAGGAGTTTCTCGCCTCGGTCGAGACGGGCCTTGACCTCATCGACGTTCGTCTCGCGGATGCGCGATTTCGCATCCTCGACCAGGGCGAGGAATCGCGGAGCATGCTTGGCCGCCATCGCTTCTTCTCCATGCGTTGAGAGAGCCTATTGGGCCGCGCTGGCGGCCGTGATCGCCAGCAGAGCGGGAACGCCGCGCTTCTGGCTCCCATAGACCATGTCGATACTCTTGATCGCCGCATCGGGCCGGGGGTTGTTCCACTGCTTGCTGTAGGCCACGGCCGCGAACTCCGTCCCCTCGTAGGGACGAGTCCAGGCGAGTTGAGCGCCGGAAATCGCGGCTGGCGTCCGCTGCCGATAGTCGTCGATGTCAATTTCCGAATAGATCGGCACCTCCGCCTTCTGTCCGTCGGCGTAGTGGACGACGTAGCGGAACATCTCGAACTGCTTCTTCTGCTTCAACTCGTCCTGGTTGCGGCGCTGATCCAGGCGAGCGGTGTGGAGGAAGAAGAGGGCGTCGGCCTTGCGATTGACGGGGATGCCCGTCACCTCTTGCGGCAGCTTGCCCGGCACGCCCGCGCCGCCGAGCATGATGGCAGTCGGCACCGGCGAGGTCTTGAAGTCGTAGACCTCGTAAGGCACGCCCGCGAAGGTGTGCTTGCCGGTCGGCAGATCCTTGAAGGTGAAAGCCTTGTCGCCGAACCAGCCCTTGGCGTCGCGGAACTGGTTGGCGTGTTTGGCAATGTCCACCGCCCGATAGTCGAGGTTCGCTCCCGCGACAATCGTTCGGCCGCCCGAGAAGGGGGCCTTGAGGTTGCCGAGCAGGGTTGAGAAGATGGTGCGCTTCTTGACGGCGTTTTCCGGCACTTCCTCGCTGTCCTTGAAGAGCAAGTTGCACAGGACGATGCCGCCGGTGCCGCGCGGATACTCCATCATGCCCCCGATGTTCAGGAGAGGTCGAACTCTCTTGTAGAACTCAGGCGAACGCTTGGCCTTGAGACGGATGTTGTCCGCGCCAGTCGTCTGGCCCTTGCCGGGGATCTTCTCCCACTCCGCGAGGCGAATGGTAATGTCCTTGCCTGCGCGCGGCGGATCGATCGCGAACGTCTGCGCCTCGTTGTTAGGCTTCGTCGCGAACGTGGCGGCGTTCTCGCCGTCGAAGAGCAGCGCTACCTTCGTAACCGGGTAGTAGAAGGTGTTGCCGATCCACTCCAGTTCGACGATCTCCTGTTCCTTCGGGAAACGCAACAGCCAGTCGAGAGGCGGATTATCGGGTGCAGGGACGTTGACGATGAGCGGCCAGCCGTCGGCCGAGACGAAGCCGTTGGTCAGGTTCAGGAGGAAGTCGTTCGGAAACTTCGCGAACGACGCGACCTCGTCGAAATCGACGATGTAACTGTAGACGTCCGAGGCGACGTAGTTGCCGGCCTGCCAGGGGAAAATCTGCTTCGACGAATACAGAACGATGTCGCCCGTCGTCAGACCCGACGTGAGCCGATTCTTGACCGGCGGGAACGTGACCCGCTCGCGGCGGAAGGGGCGAATCATGTGGTCGTAACCGACGATCTTGTTGTAATCGCTCAGCCCCTCGGGCGTCAGGCCGTTGAAGACGATCCAGCCTCCGCTCTCGGTGAACTTGTTGACGAGCGGCAGGTTCTCCGCCAGCGTCCTGAGGTTGGCGGGCGAGGCGGCGATGACAGCGATGCGGGCTTCCTTCGAGCGCAACGCCTCCCGCGGCTCGTCCGCCCGCGTGTGACGCAGGCCGATGGCCTCCAGCGTTTTCGCCAGTTGAGCGTCGCCCTTGATCGCGGCGATGACGGAGCGATACTCCAACTTGTAGGTGGTGGCGTGGTTGAGGAGATTGACGAGAAGCTGTTGAGCGACGACGTTCGATGACAGTTTCTCGCCAACGACAAGCTGGCTCAGCAGCAGCAGGCCGTCGCCGACGGGGACTTCCGCGAGGGCGGTATTGCGGAGTTGCTCGTCGCACTGGATGAGCGACTTGCCGCCGCGCGTCGGCTTGAGGTAGGCGTTGTGGTAGACGACCTCGTCGCCGCCCCAGGTGAAGAAGTCCTTCTGCTTCAGTCCATTGAGCGCGGGATGGTCCATGTCCTCGCCGAAGGCCGTGCGGCCCTCGTTCGTCGCGGTCTCCATGTCGGCGGGCAGGGCCTGATACTTCAGCGGGTTCTTCTGCTCCAGCACAATGACGCGCCGTCCCCCGGCCGCATAAGCCGACAGCACGCTCGATGTGCTGGTTGCGGCATCCAGGGCGTCCTTGCCGGCGATCAGCACCTTGCTCGACGCCGGCAGCGACTTGAGGCTCGTCAACGGCGTGAAGGCGACGTTTCCCTTCTTGAGGAAACTCACGACGGACCCATGCGGATCGAAGACGAGCAGTTCCTCCTCGGTCAGTTTCGCCCGCGCAGAGACAGCGGGCAGCACCGACAGCGCCTTGACACTTCGGAAGACTTGCTCGCCCTTGACCGATAGCACCAGCGTCAACTCGCCTTCCTGCCGGCTCTCAACCTTTGGCATCTTGATGGCGAGGTCGAGTACCTCTTTTGTGCCGGGCACCACCTTACGGGGCTTCGTTTTTCCGAAGGCAATCTCCTCGCCGCCCAGAGTCAGTTCCCAGGTGAACGTGATGGGGTCGTCGTGGCGCGTGTCGTTGAAGAGGGCGAGAGTGCGCGTGACCTTCTGACCCGAGGCGAATGTCCAGTCCCATTCACGGCAGAAGACGGCGCGCGGCGCGTTGGCGTCATACTGGCCGAGGGCGACGTCCTGCATCTGCCAGAAGTGAACGGCCCCGATGTCGGCCCAGCGATAGCTCTCCGTCAGCATGCGCACAAAGAGGCCGACGGCCTGACGCGACTCGCGCTGGCCGACGAACGCTTCCTCGCCGCCGAAGTAGGCGAAGGCGGGATTGTGGCCCTGGGCGAACAGTTCCTCGCCGATGAAGCGAGGCCGCTTCTGGTCCCACACCCAGCGTCCGCGTCCGCCGCCGGTCGGGTTGGCCTCATAGGCGAGGGCGGGATACTTCGTGAAGGGTCCGGTCGTGTAGTGATCGCCATGCACCGGCAGCGTGTTGGCCTTCGTGGCGCCGCCGCCGTCGCACATCGTCGGCCGGGTCGGATCGATAGCCCGCACGGCCTCGGACGTCTTCGTCACTTCGGACTCGAACTGATCCATCAGGCCGCCGTAGAGGTTGATGCAGTTGATGTAGAGCCATTCGTTCTCGATCGACCACACCATGACCGACGGATGATTGCGTTCCCCCTTGACCTGGGCCGCCACCTGATCGCGCCAGTTGCGCATCAGGTCCATCTTCACTTCCGTCCCCTTCTCCTTCAGCGCGGGATCGCTCTCGATGGCCATGTAGCCAATCGCCTCGCCGTCGAGAATGCCGCTGCGGCGCACGACGACGCCGCTCTTGTCGAAGAAATCGAGCGCTTCCTCGGGGGGCAGGTTCATCCACTTCGTCCCCCAGAAGCGCATGAACTTCTGGTTGGACTTGTGGTAGAAGTCGAGCCATTGCTCCTTCGTCGGATGGTTGTGGGTGTCGGCCCAGCCGTGCCAGACGACACCGTTGAGTTTGAAGTCCTTGCCGTCGGTCGTCCACTCGCGGAAGCCGAAGCTGACCTCGGAGACGTCAATCGCCTTGCCGTCCACCTTGACCGTCGTTCGCAAGCGATAGAGGTTCGGTTCGTCGGGCCACCACAGCTTCGCATCGGCCCATTTCCCGGCCACCTGGAGCGTCTCCTCCTTGCCGGCATCCACGCTGAAAGCCTTCGCCACCAGCGTCTTCTCGACTTTGCCGGTGCTGACGTTGATCGCTTCGCACACCACCTCGCCACTGGCCTTCTTGCCCGCGGGGTTGGCGACGCGCACCTCGACGGCCAGTTCCTTGCGCGCAACCGAAGGCTTGCAGAAGACGTCACTGGCGTAGACGGGGCCAGCCGCGACGAATTCCGGCGTGATGAGGATGCCGGACTGGAAGTGACTCCAGACGGGATAGGAGAGGTCCTGGAAGCCATCGTGCGAGAACTTGAGCGGCAGGTTGAAGCGCTTGCGCAGCTTCATCGGATCCTTGGGATTGGCCGAGTAGCCATACCAGGCGTCCTTGATGCCGACCCACACCTCATTGACGCCCGGCTTGACGCCCTTGGTCACGTCGATGGTGATGCGGGCATACGGGTTCTTGTTGAAGCCGCAAAAGGTGCCGTTGACGTAGACGGTCGTATTGAGGTTGTTCTGCGGGAAGACGAGGTGGAACGACCGTCCCACCTGCGACTCCGGCACCATCACTCGTGTGCGATACCAGAGGCGATGAGCGAACAGGAGATCGGGCCGGAGCGTGTTCTTGTCACCGGGGACGGCAATGCTCTTCCAGTGCGGCGTCGCGGGGAAGTCGGTGATGGGTTTGGCCGTCTCGCCGGGCAGTTGTTCGTCATGGCGCGTGACCTCCCACAGTCCCTTGAGGGCGACGGAGGAACGAGCGCCGGCAGCGGTGGGTTTGGGCAGTTTGAACACCATTGCGGCAGCTTCGCAGTCGGTCGGGGTACGGTACTCCTCGTAGGGCCTGTACTTCGAGTTCGGCGCAAACGGGCCTTCATGAAGACAGAGGGCATCGCAGGCGTAGAGGATGCGCGCCGTCTTGCCCTTGTCCCTGGTGCGCGGCAGCCTGATTTCGAGCTTGTGATCGCCGGTGGTCAACTTCCGCTCACCGAGTTTGAGCCAGGCGACCTCGGTGAAGAAACTAAGCTCCATCAGGTCGGTGGTCAATTCCTCGGGGCCGCTCGCCTTCCATTCGCCGCCGTCCACGCGCCAGTCGAACGGCGAGCGGACGAACTCGTAGCCAATGCGCGTCCAGACCTCATACGAAGACTCCTTCTTGATGGTGAAGTCGTAGCCCATCAGGACGCCGCCGGCGGGCGTATCCTTCTCAACCTTGTCGGCGTCGATGGAGATTTGCAGCCACTGACCGCCGGAGAGAAACTGCTTGTTACCCCAGTCGCCGATGTTCGGCTTGACGTTGACAGCGGACGGCTTTTCGCCTTCCAGCCAAACGTATTCAGCAGCCGTTAGTCGGTTCTGCCCGAACGTGACGGCAAGGAGGACGAGAAGACTCAGAGGGATGTTTCGCATGTTGATTGAGGAGCGCGTGGGTTCTTGAAGGGGCTGCGAGGCGATAGGGAGGTTTTATGGATGAGTCGGTCGCGGAGCAAACGAACTCGTTCGCTACCCGGCCCATTCGGTGCGTTGCGTCCTCCCAGAAGCGGAGGGGTGAGCCGGGCAAGGTGCTGCGGCACCCTGGATGATTACTGACACCCCGGCATGAAGGACGAATCACTCGGACCCGCCGTGATGTTGCCGTCGAGCAGAGCGAGGAAGGCATTGCCGACCTCAACCAATCGCCATGTCTCGAGGTCGCGTGTGAATGTCCCGTTCGAGAACCCCATCAGATTGAATACGTCCTTGTTAAGGTGGCCAGGTGCCTCCTCCAGCGCCTGCAAAAGGGAATGGATGGCTGCCTGGACCAGGGCTAATCCTTCCTCGGTTGAGCCCGCCTCCTCCAACCCATCGGGAACACAGCCAGTGAAGATTCCGCGTGACGCGAGCAACCACTGGTCCCGAATCTTCGTCGCCACCGTTCCGGACTCAACCGGGTCGTCAACGTGCAACGCGAGCAATCGGAGCCACAGTTCCAAGACACTGTCCAGCATCCAAAAGCCGCGCCCGCTGATGTTCACGAACGTCGTACCCACTGATGCACCCTCCGCCAGCATCGCAGTGCCGCCCGACTGTCGAGCGAGGGTCAGGGCGGTCACCATCGTCGCGGGCAAGGTCAGGGACGAAGTGAAACCGGAATCGACGATCGCGTCCACGTCCGACTCGGCCCCGCCGGGCCCCCGCACCCGGAGGCGGACAACGGCCTCGTGGCGGGCGTTCACGGCCCCTTGGATCATCGGACAACTCCCATGCGGTACGTTGTCGGGTAGCCCGCGCACATTAGCCAGACGTCGGCCGCCGGTTTCCGCGACCGCAAGCGCGCGACGGCCGCATACTCGTCCTCGTCCATTTCGTAGTCGCCGCTCTCGACGTCGATGGCGACGAATTTGCCGTCATCCTCGGGCCGGAGGCTCGGCCGCACTTGCCGGTCGAAGATGTTTCCCCCAAGACTGGCGAGCTCATCGAGGGTACGTTTGGTCGGAGGCACGGGAGGCCCTCTCGGAGGTTTGATGGGCACGCCCATTCTACCGCACGCGGCAACCTCGCGCGAAGCCATACTGCGGCCCCACGGGCCCACGTCGGTTCAGGCAGTTCAGGGCGCGGCGGGATCAACGGTCCCACAGGAAGCCGACAAGACGGACGCTTGTCGCTGCTATGCCGGCCGTGCCGCGCGCAACCAAACCGTCACCGTCGTTCCCTTGCCCACCGCGCTCTCGACGTGAAAGCGCCCCCCGTGGGCGCTGACGATGGCCTCGCAGATGCTCAGCCCCAGCCCGTTTCCGCCAGGGCCCGGGTGCGTCGCCGGCCGCTGGCGCGATTTGTCGGTGCGGTAGAAGCGCTCGCAGACGTGCGGCAAGTCGTTCGCCGCGATGCCCACCCCACTGTCTCGCACGCGCAGCAACACCACGGCCAACCCTCCCTCTCGCGCCGGCCCCACTTCCACCATCACGCGCCCGCCGGCCGGGGTGAACTTGATGGCGTTGTCGATGAGGTTGTTGATGATCTGGCGCAGGTGCATCTCGTGGCCTACCACCGTCGCGGCGGCAAGCTCCGCGCGCAGCTCCAGG
>JBBRIK010000091.1:0-10040 GCA_038221045.1 Gemmatales bacterium | reverse complement strand
TCAACTGCCGCGGCCTCACCGGACCCGCTAACGCCGCCTGCGCCAGCACCTTCCGCACCAGGTTGTACGCCAGCAAGTGCGCCCACACCTCACGCCGAATCATCGTCGGCGTCTTGCAACGCAGGATGTCCATCCCCAGCGTTTGTTTGATGGATCGGATATCCAGTTCAGTGTACCAGCCATAATACCTCCTAAGAGAGATTCCTTGTCTCGACGCTGGCTTGCAGCAGTGTTCCTGAACGCGGCTTCCTTTCCTCGCGCTGACTTCGGCCGCAGTCGAACTCAGCTCCCGGCATGGCACGCTCGATTCGCCTGCTTCTGCCATCGTCATTTCTCGGCCCGTTTCTTCGGCGTTGTCAGCGCCTTCAGCACCGGTTCTTCGGACCAGCCGCGTGGATGCTTCCGCAGCCGACGTAGCCGCTCCAGGACAATCAAAGGTGTCAGACACCGAAAACACTTCTGCGTCAAGGAGGGCGCAGGGGCCGATAAGGTGTGGGACTTTCTCAGGGTCGGGCGAATCCAGCGGACACTTGTCACTATGGACGTTAGGATAGTATCGCGGCGGAACTCTTGATCCGTTCAGTGGATAAGGCGAGCCTGCCGACCTTGTCCACCTGAACAAACTGTCCGCCCTGTACACTATGCCGCGCTCTACTTTGGGAAAGTCCCATAAGGTGTCAGGCACCGTTTTTCGTAACTACTGATTGATAAGTGTCTTGTGTCTTTAATATCGTCTCAGGAGTCTTCCTCATGGCATCGCACCAATCGTCCCGTCGAAGCTTTCTTCGCGCCATCCTAACTCCCCTGCTCGGCAGCCTCGCTCTCGCTGCGGCCACGAGCGCTACCGGATCGGCCGCGCCGGTACCTATCCCTGCCACGCCGGCACCGCCGCCTGATCCCCCTGCCTCCACTCCTGGAGCTACCAGTACGATGGGCAAGGCCGGCTGCTCCGAATCACCGACCTCGGCGGAACGGTGACTTCCTCCACCTTCCCCGATCCCCCTTCGCAGACCCCCTTCCCCCACGGATGAGCGATTCAGGCTCACGAAAGAGTCCTGCGGTCTTCGTTCTTTGACAACACGGTGTTCCATCGCCCTTTTCTCTCAGGAGTTCACGGCTGCCTCCTTGCGCGCACCGCGATCACTTTCCCACTCCCTCCGGGGGTGTGGCGGCGAGGCAATTAACGAATCATCCTCAACGTTAATGCCTGAGCGCTGCGCAGCCAAGAACGAATTACTCCAGGCCTCCATAATCCCTCATCCGACTCACTGGCGGGGTGGGCCGCCAGCACCACCGATGAACTCGGGCGAACGACGACGATTCCGGAGAACGCGCAGGGGTATGTCACTGAGAAGGCTTTCCCCGACGGCAGCACCATCGACAACCTCTACCAGAGCGCCTTCCATGCGCTCATCAGCCATACCGACGAGCGCGGGACGGTCACGACCGATGCGTATGACTCGCTGGGAGAGGAGACGGCCGGGACGGACGAGGAGGGCGACCGGACGACCTCGACGTGGTCGGGAGGGCTATTGCAGAGCGTCACGGACGCCAACGGGGGTACGGTCACTTAGGCGAACGGCAAGTGATGAGTTACCCGTAGCTGAAGTCGCCCGACTTCAGGTGTAGCCCGGCACCTGAAGTCTGGCGACTTCAGCTACGGGTAAAGTAATTCCTGCCCTTCGCCTCACTGGCTGGTCGTCGTCCTCGGAGCGGCCATGCTGGGCGCCGTTTTGTGTTCCGTGTTCTTCGGCCGTCCTCGTCAAAAGGATCGAACGCATGCCCTCTCCAACCCGTCGTGAACTCCTCGCCGCCGGTGCGGTGGCTCTCGTCTCGACCGGCGCTCCTGCCGCCGAACCGGAGAAGGTCTATCGCATCGGCGTCGTCTCGGCGTCGATCGGCGGCAAGCCTCAGAAGACGAATGGCCACACCTGGCACTTCGCGCAGTATTTCCATCCCACAGTGAATCTCGACGCCATCAAGAAATATCTCGATCCTGGGTCGGCGAAGATGTTCGCGGAAGTGACGCGCAATCCGCGCTACAACTTCGACCTGCTGCCGTTTCCCGATACGCGGATCACTCACTATTACGACGCCGATCCGGCGGCGGCCGCGATGTACGCGGAGGCGTTTCCCGGCGTCAAGGCGGTCCGCAAACTCGAGGAACTCGCCGAGAACGTCGATGCCGTCTGGATGGGCGATGCTTCCGGACGCGGCGAGGATCACTTCGACCTCGTCGCTCCCGGTCTGGCGAAGGGCCTGCCGACATTCTGCGACAAACCCATCGGCGGGACAGTCGAGGGAACGAAGAAGATCCTGGAGTTCGCGCGCAAGAACAAAGCGCCCTTGATGTCGTCGAGCCTGTTCCGTCACGAGTTCGGCATGGAACACGCTCTGCGGCTGCGCGACGCCAAGGTGGATGGGCCCCTCGAATACGTCATCGCCTCGATGGGCGGAGGCTATTCGCCGGAGGGCTGGTACGTCTATGGGCAGCATCCGGTGTGGACCGTCATGACGCTGTGCGGTCCCGGCGTCGAGGGAGTCAGTCTCTACGCTCGCAACAACACCGCTCACGCTCTCGTGACCTATCCGGATCGAATGCCGGCGGAGGTGTGGTACGGCAGGCCGGATCTCGCCGGCTTCTACTGCGAGACGTCGGTCCATTTCTCGAAGCGTGTGCATCGCTTCACGCCGGCCATTGAGGGAGATTTCTGGTATGGCCATCACTACGAGATGTTCCGCATGGCCGACACGTTTCGCCGCATGATCCGCACGCGCCAGGAACCCATTCCGCATCGCGAGATCCTGGAAGTGACGGCAGTCATCCATGCAGGAGCGAAATCCCTGAAAGAGAAGAGCCGCCTCGTCGCTCTGGGTGAGGTCGGGGTTTAAGGTGCGTTTACGTTTCGCGCTCTTATCCTCACGTTGAGGAACAAGTGCGCGAAACGACAAGCAAGACAAAAGGATACATCCATGACTCGACCTCTCGATCGCCGGACTTTCATGCAAGCAACCGTCGGAACCGCTCTCGGCGCTGCCATCCTTCAAGCGGACGAACCGAAGGAGAAGAAGATTTTTCCCATCATCGACACGCATCAGCACCTCTGGGACCTCAAGAAGTTCCGTCTGCTCTGGCTGAAGAAGGGCAACGTGCTGGATCGCAGTTACGTCATGGAGGACTACCTGGCCGCAACGGGCGAACTGTCGAAATCGTCGCTGATGCCTCCGGCCCAGGTCGTCAAGGCAGTCTACATGGAGGTTGACGTCGATCCGGAACAACAAGCGCAGGAAGCCGAATTCTTGATCGAATTGTGCAAGAAGGGAGGAACGCCAACCGTCGCGGCGGTGATTTCGGGACGGCCCGCCTCGGAGAATTTCGGCGCCTATCTGAAACCCTATCGCGATAGCCCCTACATCAAGGGCGTTCGTCAGGTGCTGCACGTTCCCGCGACGCCGGCAGGCTATTGCCTCGACAAGAAGTTCGTCGCCGGCGTCCGCCTCCTGGGGACGCACGGCCTCAGTTTCGATCTGTGCATGCGCCCCACCGACCTGGCCGACGCGGCGAAGCTGATCGACGCCTGCCCCGACACGCGTTTCATCCTCGATCACTGCGGCAACGGTGACGTTCAAACGAAAGATCGTACGCAGTGGAAGAAGGACATGGAGGAGATTGGCAAGAAGAAGAACGTCGTCGGCAAGGTCTCGGGCTTCATCGTCTCGGCGAAGAAGGAGAAGTGGACGGTCGAGGAACTGGCACCGATCGTCAATCACACGTTGGAAGTATTCGGCCCGGAGCGTGTCATGTTCGGCGGCGATTGGCCGGTGGTCACGCAGGTGGCGACGTATCGCCAGTGGGTCGATGCGCTGCGAACTATCGTCCGCGAGCGCAAGGACGAGGAGCAACGCAAGCTCTTCCATGACAACGCGGCGCGCTTCTATCATCTGGGCTGAGCCTGACTTGTCGCTTGCGGCGTAGCGGTCTCTTGCGCTACGCCGCAACACGAGAAGTTCGGCGTGCTGTTCGCTAGAATAACGCGGGAATGAGAAGAACGCCAAGCCGCAAGCGGCGGATCGACGCATGATCGTACTGATCGACAACTACGACTCGTTCACCTACAACCTCGTTCAGCGCTTCGGTGAAATCGACGCGACGATCGATCTGCGCGTCTTCCGCAACGATCGGGTGACCCTCGAAGAGATTGAAACGCTGCACCCCTCACACATTATCATCTCCCCCGGTCCTTGCACGCCGCGCGAGGCGGGCGTCAGCAACGAGGTATTGCGTCGCTTCGCGCCGTTCGTGCCGACGCTGGGCGTCTGTCTGGGTCATCAGTGCATCGGCCACGTCTTTGGCGGTGAGGTGATCCGCAATCATCGCGTGATGCATGGCAAGACGTCGCCGATCCACCATGACGGCCAGGGAGTCTTCCTGGGCCTGTCGAATCCCTTCGAGGCGACACGCTATCATTCGCTGGTCATTCGCCGGGAGACGTGGAACAATCCCGATTTCGTCATCAGCGCCTGGACGGAAGAGGACGAGATCATGGGGGTGCGGCATCGCTCCTGGCCCTTGCACGGCGTCCAGTTTCATCCCGAGAGCTTCCTCACGATCGAGGGGCCGCGCTTGCTGAAGAACTTCCTCGAAATGAGTCGTTAGCCCTCGGCGGCTGGAGTCGGTCCGATGTCCTCGCTGCGTCTGGTTCCCGACGATCAAGCTGGTCCCGCGGCCCTGGGAATCCTCGTCCCCCCCGGAACCCGAACGCTCCTGATCGTCAGGCCTCGAAACCTGTCCTGGGACCTGCTGCTCGTTCAGGGAATTGCCGGCAATTCCTTCCGCGAACTGGACTCTGCGGAAGCGCCTGGCGTGGCCCGCGAGTTCTTTCTTGCCCTGGAAAATTGGAGTTGTGGAGGAATAGGCCTCGTCGAGGCGGTTGCCGCCTCCGAGGGACAGGGGCATTTCGTCTGGATTGACGTTGGCGATTTTTGCTTGGTCGTATGTGCCCGGCTGCCCGGACAGCCGTATCGGCCGCTCGTCTTCGGACAACTCGATGAGGCTCGACAGGCCGTGGCGCGCATTACCTCGATCCTGCATCCGCCCGAAGGGATGGTGCAAGAGGTCTATTTCAACACCCGTCATTTCACTCGCTGAAGTGCTTCCGAATCGCGCTCCCGGACTTGCTCCGTGAGCAAGCGAATGACGCGATTGGCCGCCTCGATCTCCATTCGGACCACATCGATTTGACGGCGCGTTTCCCAGTGGAACTGTCGTTCGAGTTGTTCGTTGAGGTTCCGCAGTTCACGATAGAGCAACTGGCAGTAATCGAACGCCTGCGAGAGCTTCCAGGCTTCGGGGCTGAAGACGGCACTGAGGTTCCAGCGCCCTTCGCGTGTTCGCTTCTCGATCGTGACGAAGTTGACGACGTAATTGGGCGGCACCTGGCGCGACCGTTGTGTTACCCCTTCGGTCGTCAGCCAGTAGCGGGTGTCCTCAGTCTCAAGCTTCAACTCTATCTTGCCCCATGCTTCATCGATCTCGCAGAGGGTTGGATAGTTCCGCAGCACATCCACACTGGGACGGACCACAAATTGGTGAAAGGAAGAAGTCAGTATGCTCATCGCGAATTCTCCTCCGCACATCGGGACCAATTAATACAGATGGCAATTTCGGTGCCATCGGTTCCTTGCCCCTTCAGAGGAGAAGGGTTGCAGCCCGTCGAGCCTTCAATACGGGGATGTAGCCCCGTCGGTTCGTCAGGGAGGGAATCGACTTCTGTAAAGAGGCATTAACAACGACGAAACACTGCGTTAAGGCCCACGAACACATCAAGTGGCGAGAAGCGGAGAAAACCGATAAGGAGAGGAACCCGCGTTTGCCGAAAGATAGGAGGCAAGGCAGTTCATCGAGTGCGTCAACATCGAGTGGAATGGTGGGGTCATGACCAGCATGCGGGTGGTGAACGATTCCGGGCTCAGTCCGGCAAGCCCGTGCAGCCGCTGCGGGTCCGTCGGTTGTCACTGGGATCGCCTCGAAGGCAGTCCCATCTGTCCCGACTGTCAGGTGAATTTGCTGCGTGGAGAAAGTGAGGCCTTGATCCTGCGCCGCGAGCGTCGCGGCTGCGCCATTTGCGAGCAACTCGGCACGATTCGCTATCTGTCTTTCCCGCTGCACGAGTCGGAACCGATCGAGATCGATCTGTGTCCCTCGCATCTGCGCGACCTGATGTCACGCCGGTTGACCAGCCGGGCCTTTCAGCGTCTTCGCCGTCAACTCAACCTGCTCGGCCTGGCCGCCGAACAGATCTTCCTGCTCCACGAATCGTTTTACGATGAGAACGGCGTCGCCCTGCGGCCGATGGCGGATGGATCTTGAATGTGTTCCTGCCGAACTCCCCGTTGCGGCCGGGGGGGACGTCAACCGGCAATCCTTCTCTCTTCTTCGAGTGCGTTGAGCTTGTTGTAGAGAGTCTTGAGGCTGATCCCGAGTTCTTCCGCAGCCGCCTTTTTCGCGCCTTTGTGCTTGTCGAGGACAATCAGGATGTGATTCATTTCGACGTCCTTGAGGCTTTTCGGGGCCGCTCCCGAGCCTTCCGACGACGCAGCGGACGCCGAAACCAGGCTGAGCATCTCAGGGCCATTGCCGTGGCGGATATGCTGGGGCAAATGGTCCGGCAGGATCGCTCCGCCGCCGGAGATGATGTTGGCATACTCCATCACATTGACCATCTCGCGAACGTTGCCCGGCCATTCGTGATCCAGCAACACGTCGATGGTTTCCGGCGTCAACCGATCCGCAACCTGCTCGATCGGCTTCTTCGCCGCGCGGGCCAGCAAATGCCGCGCGAGGTCGGGAATATCCGAAGGGCGCTCACGGACGGCCGGCAAGCGCAGCTCGAAGATGTTGATGCGATAGAACAGGTCCTCGCGAAACTCCTCGTCCGCCACCATCCCGCGTAAATCGCGGTGCGTGGCGCAGACGACACGGACATCGACGCGGAACGGTTCGTTGTCGCCGACGCGACGAATCTCGCCCGACTCGAGGAATCGGAGCAGTTTCACCTGAATGTTCTTGTTCAACTCACCGATTTCGTCGAGAAACAGCGTGCCGCCGTTGGCCACCTCGAACAGCCCCTTGTGATCGCGGTCCGCGCCGGTGAAGGAACTCTTGCGATGCCCGAACAACTCACTCTCGACAAGGTGTTCCGCCAGCGCGCCGCAGTTGACCGGAACGAAGGGCATGTCCGCTCGCTTGCTCTCCTGCCAGATCGACCGGGCGGCCAACTCTTTCCCCGTGCCAGTCTCGCCAAGGATTAACACCGCTGAATCGGTCGGCGCAACGCGAGCGATGAAGCCATGAACGTCGTTCATCTTCGGCGATTTGCCGAGCATGAGCGTCGGTCCCTCGGCGGCCGTGACACGATTCTGCAAGGCGATGTTCTTGTTCTGCAACTCGCGTTTCTCGGCCACGCCGCGCAAGACAGCGTCGATTTCGACCAGTTTGCAAGGTTTGGTGATGTAGCGGAATGCCCCCAGGTTCAGGGCCGCGATGGCGGTTTCCTGGCTGGCGTGGCCGGTCATGATGACCGCCTCGGTGTCCGGCGAAACCTGCTTCAGATGCTGCAACACGTCGATGCCGGACAGCCCCGGCATCCGCAAGTCGAGAATGGCCGCGTCAAACTTGCCCTTTTCCAACACCTTGAAGGCTTCTCGCCCATCGCCGCAAACCGTGACCTCATGTCCCAGACGCGGCAACTCGCTGCGCATCAACTCCTGCAAAGGCTTCTCGTCATCGACAAAGAGGACGCGAAGGGACTTGTGTGCGGGGGTGGCCATACTCTCTCTCCCTCGATTTTCTGCTTCAATTTGCAATTCGCACACTTCACAGGTGTCTTGCCGCTTGCGGCTTGGCAGAAGACCGCCACGCCGCAAGCGGCAAGACACAGGTCCTACGCGGCCTGGCCAAGGGTCTCCTCCTTTGCCGGTTCCGCGGGAGGTTGCAGCGGCAGACGCACGCGGAACGTGCTGCCTTGATCCGCTCCCGGACTGGAGGCTTCGATCTCACCTCCATGATGGCTGACAATGCGATGCGTGATCGTCAGACCCAGACCGGTCCCCTTGCCGGATCGGCTGCGCGTGAAGAACGGCTCGAAGATGTTCTCCTGCACTTCCTGCGTCATGCCGCAGCCGGTGTCCGTGAACACCAACTCGGCCATGCCCTTCCGATTCCGCAACTCGATGGTCAAGGTGCCTGTCGCGTCCATGCTCTCCAGGGCGTTGAAGACGAGGTTCAGCACAACCGACTTGATCTCCTCGGGGCAGGCCCAGGCGAAGACGGCCCCGGCCGGCGTGAAGACGATTTGCTTCCCCTTGCTCGTCGGGTGATGCTGCGTCACTTCCAGTACGGACTGGACGAGTTCGGTCATATCGATCAGATCGCGTTTGTCCTCACTGTTACGGCTCACTTCCAGAAGACGTTCCGTGATGTTTTTGCAGCGGAACGCCTCTTCCTGGATCATCTACAGATACTTGGTGAAGACCTCGATGTCGCCGCTGGTTCGGCCGGCCTGTGACAATTGAAGTCCCAACTCCTCCAATCGGGCCTCCAGTGCTTCGCTACAGAAGGCAATCGACGCCAGCGGATTGTTAATCTCGTGCGCCACGCCGGCGGCGAGGAAGCCGACGCTCGCCAGGCGTTCGCTCTGCACCAGTTGCCGGCTGCGCTCGTTGATCTGCCGGGCCATGTCGCGGTACAACTCGAACAGCCGGCAGGTCATGTCGTTGAAGGCGGCAGCTAGTTCTTCCATCTCGTCGCCGGAGTGGACCTCGATCCGATGGGCGAAGTCTCCCCGCGCGACCTGCATCACGCCCTGCTGGAGATCGCGGACGGGATGGAGGATCCAGCCGTAGAAAAACCGCCAGGTGCTGCCCATCAGAAGGAGGCTGAGGACGGTGATCGAAATCAGAGTTGCCAGAGTAATCTGGTAGTGACGGCGCGAGGCGATAATCCGCTTGATGAGGTCCGTCTGGATCAACTCGCGAAGGTCTCCCGAGGTTCGTTCCAGCCCTTTGAACTGTTCCTGAAAGTCCGCGCGGAGCGTCTTTCCGGGTACCACCAGCTTGTTGAAATCCATGCTCGCGAGATCTTTTTGCGGGTTGTCACAGATCTTGAGCAACCCTTCCAGTTGTTCGCGCAACGCCGCGACTGTGCCGGCGATCGGAACCCCATCGTCGCTTGTCAACCCGCGATTGAGGGTGGTATTGAAAAAAGTCTCAAAAGAATTGAGAGCCTGTTGCGCTTCAGGTATCCGATACTCTTTCACAACGCATAAGTGGGGGACGAGAGGATCGTCCTTAAGGGCCAATTTGGCAACGCTGGCCTTTAACGTCTCCGCCGCGGTAATCTCATTGATTTTGGCCTCAATGACCTTCATCGTGACGTAGTAGGACCACAAACCGTTGAGGGTCCCGGCGACGAGCAGGATAAGGATGGCGACCGCGGTGGCCAATCCCAGCAGCAGTTTGTGGCGAATGCGCCAGCGACGTGCCACCCCCGACCTCCTTGCCCGGCGACGCCTTTTCACTCTCTATCAATTCAGTTCGGCGCTGGAGGAATCTATCAGAAGACTTTGAGGAAAGGGAGTCCAAGTTGGATCGCCTGTCGTTTCGCGTTCTTCTCTCTCTTGCTATCTATCCATGCGTCCACTATTATGAAGAAAGTCAACCTTTCGTTGCATTGCGCGTGCGCCACACACACCCTGCCGCGAATTTCCGTCCGAGGTGCGCGCCTTGGTCGTTCAGGGAGTCCAGGCGAGGGCGCGAATCTCGCCAAATTCGCGCGGCAATTTGACCCATGAACCGCCTGCATCGGTGGAACGATACACCTCCCCGCTAACGCTGCTGGCGTAGATGAGCGACGGGTCGGAGGGATGGATCGCGAAGTTCCAGATCGTGCTGTTGGCCGGCCCTGGCATGTCGGCCACGCGCCAGGTGTCGCCCGCATCTTCGGACAGAGCGATGAACCCGGACCAGCCGGGAGGACCATC
>JBBRIK010000090.1:0-10081 GCA_038221045.1 Gemmatales bacterium | reverse complement strand
TTCGGAAAAAAGACCCCTCTCCCCCTAAGCGGGGGCGAGCAAGACAGAAGACCACTCAGTCCCCAACCCCTCTCTCCCGAAACGGGTCGAAGGGAGAAGAAGGAAGTGACTGTGAGTAGTCTCCCTCAACGCATCCGCCAGAGATGGACTACATCCTCCTCCTCCATGCCAACGGCGAGGAGTTCCCCATTTGGACTGATGGCCAGCCCCATCACATAATTCCTGGCTTCTTCGAGCTGCCGAACAAGTTCGCCACTTTGAGCGTTCCAGATGCCGCACCCATTCATGTGGCCGGCAATCAGATACTTGCCGTCAGGGGTGAAGTCCAGGCATTGTATGCGTAAGCCAAAATCAATGGGCGGCCGCTTGAGCTTCTCGCTGTTCACGTCCCACTGGAGAATGGCTCCAAACTGGTCCCCCTCGGCAAGGGGTTCAGGTCCGTACGTCGCACAAGCAAGTGTCTGTTTGTCGCGAGAGATGGTCAGGGCTATCGGCCCACCGGAAAGCCGGTCCGGCTTCAAGGGCCTCGACGTCTTTTTCGCGATGTCCCAGAGGCGAACGGCGCGGTCCGCAGAGGCCGTCGCGAGCGTTAGGCCATCCGGCATGAAGACGATAGCGTTCACGGATTTCTTGTGTCCCAGCAAATCTTGAGTCTTTCCAGCCTTGCCCGAAGAAACGTCCCACAGGGAGACTCCTCCTGTCCAGTCGCCGACCGCAAGGAGCTTGCTATCTTCGGAAAACGCCAGGGCCAACACTCCTCCGGAGCCCCCTTGGAACCTATCTCGTTCCTTCCATGTCTTCGTGTCCCACAGGAACACCTCGCCCCCCAAATCCTTGTTGAAGTCTCCAACGCTACTGGCAAGTGTTTTCCCATCCGGAGAGAAGACGACCGCGCCGACGGCGGGCCATTCCTGGTCGAGCGTCACCACTTCCCTGTCTTGCGAAACGTCCCAGATTCTGATGTGACGGGAATACTGACCTCCGGCCGGCCAGAAAGAGACCGCAAGCATCCGACCATCAGGTGAGAAGGCGAGGCGATTGACATGGGCGAGTTGGCTCAACTCCTTCACCATCCGCCACTTTTCAGGAGGATCCACAGCGACCACGGCGCGTGCGCGGCCCGGCCCGAAGTCCTCGGAGAGCGAGGGAGCGAACCGAGAGGAAACGAAAATCACAAGGGCCACAATCACCCCGACAAGTCCTATGCCGCAAAGCAGGATCCGCACGCGGTTCCATCGAGAAGAGGATGGCCGAGGGGTTTCTCCGACGATGCGAGTGGTCGGCGGACCGGCCGCGACGGCGGTAGGGGAGAAGCCCGCCTGGCCCGCCGTATCCCATAGGGGAACCGCCACGGTTGAGGGAATGGGCTGAGGGACGGTCGAAGCCCCGAGCGGATCGGGAGTCCACTTCGCCCAGACGCGCAGCGCGTCGGCGGCGGCCTGAGGCGTCTGGAATCGCTCGCCGGGCTGTTTGGCCATGAGCCGGCGAACGATGGCATCCACTTCGCGCGGCACGTCGGGCCGCAGGTGCTGGAGCGGCGCCGGCTCCTCGGACTGATGGCGGAACGCCTTCTCCATCGCCGTCCCGCCCGGAAAGGGAACCTGGCCGGTCAGTGAGAAATAGAGCGTGCAGCCCAGGCTATAGAGATCGGAGCGGATATCAGCGGTGAGTGGATTGCGCGCCTGCTCCGGCGCAACGTAATCGGGCGTGCCAAGGAACATCCCGGCTTCCGTTAGCGCGGGAGCGCCGTTCCCGGACGTCTGTCCCAGACGCGCCAGTCCGAGGTCAAGGACCTTCAGACCCGTGGCCGTGACCAGCAGGTTTCCCGGCTTGATGTCGCGGTGGACCAGGCCCTGCTCCAGGGCGTGTTGCAGGCCCAGGGCAGTCTGTTGGGCGCATGCGCAGGCCATGCCGATCGAAAGTGGCCCGCGCTTGTGGACCAGGTTCGCGAGGCTGGCACCCTCGCAAAACTCCATCACCAGAAAGAGACGCCCCTCGCTCTGTTCCGCGTCGTGGGCCGTGACGATGTGCGGATGAGAGAGGCGGCCCAGCAGTTCGACTTCGCGCAGAAAGCGAAGGCGAGCCGAAGGATGTGCGAGCAATTCGTCGCGAATGAGTTTCAGAGCGACTGTCCGCCGCATCAACAGATGACGGGCGGAAAACACCGCCCCCATGCCGCCCTCGCCCAGCTTGTCGAGCAAGACGTAGCCGCCCAGGCGTAAATCCTGGCCCCGGCCGCGCATGAGCTGATTGGCCTGATAGCCGGTGAGCCAGCCGGCGTGGACGAGATGGCGAGCCAGTTGGGCGGCATCGGGGAATGGAGCTGGCACGGCCTCGACGATTGCTCGCCAGTTCACGTCGTCGCGCAGCTGCAACCGATCGAGTTGATCGAGGAAATCGGCGACAGATAGGAGGGGCGTCTGGACAGCCATGCGTGGTCCCAACCGGCGAGGAGCATCAAGGGCCAGCCGTCACTTTTTCGCCGCCCCGATGACGAATGTCAAGGGGCGGGACGGTAGCGTCACGAGTGTCGGAGACTTTGCCGTCTTCGCGTCCTTGCTGAACGGTACCTGCGCCTGTCCCAGGATTGCCAGGGTGTATTCCCCAGGACGTGAGCCGGCCTGCACGTCAAACGTGAGTGTCGCCTCGTCCTTGCCCTCGGCGATCTCGGGAGCGGTCAGCCGGATGTTGCCCGGAAACGCCGTCGGCTGCAGAGTGACCTTGCTCTTGAAATCCGCCCAGCGGCGATTCAACTTCAGCTTCACTTCTGCTTTCTTGCCCGCCTCAACTTCGATGCGTTCCGAAACAAAGGCGAGAGAGTAGGGAGCCGTATCTCGGACCGCCAGGGCCAACTCGCGAGTCGGCCGGCTCGTGCCGACATTGGCCTCGCTCCAGACGCGCGTGTAAGGCCGAACTTCTCGCCGGATCGTCTTCTCGCCTACTTTCGCTGTCGCGAAAAGCTTCACCGTCCCCTCCCATGCCGCCGCCGTCTCGTCGGCGTCGAAGACGAGAGCGCCATGAGTGACGCCGACAATCGTCGTTGGAGGCAGATGGACGCCGGCCGGCAATCCCTCGGCGGTCAGGGTGATCGTGCCGGTGAAGCCGCCCGCGTAGTGAATGATGGCGTCGAGATGAGCTGCCCCGCCGCGACGAAGTGTCAGTCCCGCTGGGCCGGGATTCTGGCTGTGAATGACGGCGACGAAGAAGTCCGGCTCGGCCTTGCGAATCGACAGGACGTACTGATAGCGAGCGCCGCCGCGCTGATAGCGATCCTGGACCAGAACGCGATACGTCGTCTTCGCCGTGAGGTTCTGCTGGCCGGAGGGATCGCGTAGATGGCCGTCGAAGGCGTTGATGCGATGGCCGTAATCGTCGAGTTCGACGAGCCGGTTCCCCTTGGCGTCGGTAAGGACGAGATACGGATCGGCCCGCCCGGCGATGCGCTCGCTGAAGACCTCGAAGGTGTACGCTCCTGTTTCGGGCGCCTCGAACTCGTACCAGTCGGCGTCGCGCGGTTTGTCGAATCGGCCACTGACCACGGCGGGCAGAGCGATCTTCTGGGCCTTGTCAGGTGTATCGTTCGGCTCCTGTTCCAGTGACACGGGTACGTCGCTGACGAGGACGGGGACGGCATCGCCGCCAGGCGTGGATGGATGCCGAACCTGGAAGCCTTGAAGGGTGCAGGTCGCGGCCGTCGGCAGCACGCTATGATCGGTGGGATGATCGAGGAAGCGGAACGCGCCCAGCGCCAGCACATCGAGCGGCGCGGTGACTTCGAGACGCTCCTCGTCGAGCGGCAGATCGAAGAGAGTCCAGGGCGACGGTTTCGCCTTGCCGCCGAGGTTGCGGCCGAAGAACGAGAGAGACGCCGGCTTGCCGGCCTGAACGGCGCGAGGGAAGACGTTCTCGAGTTGAGGCTGATCGCTGATGAGCAGACGATAGGGCAAGCCGCCGCGATAGGTGAGATCGTGGACGGTGACGAGGTAGTCGCCGTCCGCAGGCGCGACGAAATCGAGGAACGGATCGCGGCCATGATAGTCGCTGTTGGAGCCGAGCGGTTTGCCGTCCGCCGTGGCGAGGATCAGGTTGGCGTCCATCGTCGAGTCGAGCTTCGTCGCCTGGCAGGTGAGGGTGATGCGCTGCCCCTTTTTCGCCGGGAAGCGATACACGTCATCGCGATTGCCGTCGGATTGGCCGTTGACGGCGACGTTGAGGGCCACTTTCTGGGCCGTCGCCGCGTCATCGTTCGGCTCCTTCTCGGCAACGTCGGTCAGACCGTGGGTGACGGCGAACAGACGCGGATTGCTGACGCCGAAACGGCCGACGAGACGGACGTCGTAGGTCCCCGCCAGCACGTCGGCCGCGATAGAGATTTTGAATCGGCGGTCCTGCACGAAGGTCGCTTTCAATCCTGGATGATCGAACAGAAGCGTCTTGACCTCCTCGACGTCCGCCCCCTGAATTTCAACCTCGATGATGGTCCCTACTGCGCCGCCGAGCGGGAAGAGGCGATCGAAGCGAACAGACGGTAAATCGGCATGACAGACGGAAGCGACGCCTAGAAGCAGGAGAAGGGCAAGGCGCATCATGCGGACGCTCTTGGTTACGGGGAAGGCGGGACTGTACGCAGGAATTGTAGAGAGGAGACGTGCTTTCACAACGAGCCGCGACCGCAAGGGAGCGGTTGGAAGAAGCCGCTCCCTTGCGGTCGCGGCTCGTCAGCCAACGCGGCTCGTCAGCCAACGCGGCTCGTTTGCGGTCACGGCCTGTCGTCTTTCGGCGGAGATGGTCTGTCACCAGGGGGCGGGCCGAAACCTGGCGGGGGACCGAAGCCCTGCTGCATGTCCTTGAGCTGCTTCTTCTGCTCATCCGTGAGAAGCTTCTGAAGCTTGCTATCGACGTCCTTCTGGATCTCGCCCAGTTGCTTCTTCTGTTCGGCGGTCAACTTCAAGGTGTCCTGAAGGAACTGCGGCATGATCTGGCCAGCCTGGGGAGGCCCGCCGAAGCCGCCAGGACCGAAGCCTCCAGGGCCGCCAGGACCGAAGTTCGGGGGAGGCGACAACAGGTTGATCGCCGCCACAAGCTCCTTCTCTTCGAGCTTGCCCTTCTTGTCCTTGTCAACTTCCTTGAACAACGCTTCCGCGGCCGAGACCAGTTCGTCGAGCGTCACCTTGCCGTCCTTGTTGGCGTCCGCGCGCTTGACGATGTCGCCGGCCATCATGTTCCCAGGGTTGAATCCGCCGAACCCGCCCGGACGGCCGACTGGCCCACCACCAGGACCACCTGGCCCGCCGCCCGGAGGGCCGAACCCACCTGGCTGCGGGATCACACGACCGATCCCTTCCGCTAGGGCCTTCCCATCGAGGAAGCCCTTCTTGTCCTTGTCGGCGTCGTTGAAGAATTTCTTGACGCCGGCGGCCAGTTCGTCCTTCGTCACCTTGCCGTCCTTGTCGGCGTCGAGCGCCAGGAGCAACGGCTTCGCCCAGAAATTGCCCATGCCGAAGCCGCCAGGACGACCGCCGGGGCCGAAGCCGCTCACCGGAACGTAACCCTTGCTCTTGCCGTCGAGCTGAGCGACGACGGAATTCGTCCGCTTCTCGATGAATGTCCGCAGGTCAGGCGACCGGCCAAACATGCCGCCGGGACCGCCGCCTGGAGGCCCAAAGCCGAATCCGCCTGTCCCTTCCTTGCGCGCCGCCGCCGCCTTCGCCTCTTTGGCGAGGATGCCCTTGGTCGCCTTCTCGATGGCCTCGACGTCCTTCAACAGTTTTTCCTTCGTGAAGCAGGTCGTCGCCAGTTCTTTGAGCAGTTTCTGGTACTTCTCGTTGACGTCCTTGATCGCCAGAAGCCGATCGATCAGCTTGTGCTCGCCGGCATGCGGATGGGTGAGGCTCAGGTCCATCTGCTGTTCCGGTGAACCCGCCATGGGGAAGCCGGCCAGCGACAGGTCCATGTCCCAGGGGATGAAGACGAACTTGTTGTTTTCCGGGTTGAGGTAGACGTAATAGTTGTGTCCCAGCACGAGGAGGCTATCGAGGTTCGACAGCAGAGCGTTGCCGGCGATGAAGCGCAGAAACTCATCGACGTCGAGATACGAATCGATTTCCTTCTTGAACTGCTCGTTGTCCGCCTTGTTGATTAGCTTGGCGAAATCGATGACGCGTTTGGCTTCCTTCTTGGAGGCCTCGTGCTTGGGCCGATACTGGGCCTTGTACCTGTCCCAGTCCTCGCCGAGGTACTCGATGCCGCGCAATCCTTCCGGCTTCATGAGCAGTCCCTTGCCATTTTTGAACCGGTCCTTGAGGAAGCTCCTGTCCACCTGCTCGATGAAGGTAAAGAGGCCGAGGGTTTCCTTGTCGTACTTGCCGGGGACCGTCAGCGTGACCTCAGCGTAGGCGGTGCGCGGAGCGGGGACGCCGGCGGCGCGGAAGACGGCAAACGACAGCGTCTCGCGCATCTTCGATGAGTCCATGGAGCCGGCGTTGAGATTGATCGTCTTGAGGCCGTTGAAGCGCAGGTCGTCGTCGTAGCGGTCCAGATCGATCTTGAGGTTGCGTTTCAGACCGCGCGAGGAGGACATGTAACTGGCATTGCCCTTGAAGCGGACGCCGAGGTTCTTGTAGGTCTTGCCCTCCGCCGTCAGTTCACCGTGCGCCCAGGGGAATTCGACGCCGAAGCCGCTTCCCTTGTGAACGTCGGCGGACTTGTCCACGGGCTTCGCCGGGTTGCCTGGCCCGCCAGGAAAGCCACCGGGTCCGCCAGGGAAGCCGCCCCGGCCGGCCGGCTGCTGCATCTTCTCCCACTCCTTGGAGGAGATTTCGAGATGCAAATCATGAATCCGGGTGAGGCCGAAGACATCCCTGGCCGTGTCTTTCGGCGCGGGTTTCTTCTTTTCCGCGTCTCCTGTCTTTGCTGCCGGACTCGCTGACACCCACGCGAGTGCGAGAGTCCCGAAGACGAGGGCCGTCAATCCTCGCCAGAGTCGTTTGCTCATTGCAGACACCTTTCGTGAGACCTCTATCGAGCCATGTGTTCTCATCCGAAGTCGTTCCCGTTCTCACCCGCCTACTCCAATAGTCGCGACAGGGGGTGGAATACCGCCGCGCGAGAAATAACTTTTCCGCATTCTTGCCGCTTGCGGCTTTGCAAGGACCGCGACGCCGCAAGCGGCAAGGAGTCGTTTCGGAAACAGTATCTTAAGCTGCGGGACCGAGGAAACGCCGCAAGAAGCCAACGGATGCATCGACGTCGGCAAGGCGATTGTCTCCCGTCTCGCGCTCGATGGTCACCCAGCCGCGATACTCGACCTCTTCCAGCGACTCCAGAAAGGCCATCCAGTCGATGTCGCCGTGTCCGACGGCCACTTCCTGAGCGACCCGGCTGACGCGCGAGGTGCGCGCGTCCTTGGCGTGGACATGGACGATCTTGCCCTGAAGAGCGCGGACACTCTCCAGAACGTCGAAACCGTTGATGAGCAGATTGGCCGGATCGAAGTTGACTCCCAGGCTTCCGGTATCGAAGCGATCGAGATAAGCGCGGAGGGCCTTGCCCGATTCGAGGCCGGTCTCCAGGCCGATCAGCACGCCAGTACGGTCGCCCTGCCGCGACAGTTCCAGCAACGCCTCGTTCAGCAGGGCGGCGCGTGGGGTGTCGATCTCCTCGGCCGTGGGCGCTTTGCCGGCTTCGAGGATGACGAGGCGCGCTCCCAGATCGTAGCTGAGCTGCATCACCTTGCGGACGTATTCGAGTCGTGGCTGCTGGTCCTCGGCAACGTCGAGTCCGTGCCGCAGAGGGCAGCCGAGCGCGGTCAGCTCGAGATTGTGCGTCCGCAGCAGGTGGAGAAACTCGCGCCGCCCCGTCGCGGTAAGGCGCGTCGGAGAGAGATCGCCGCCCGCATCGACCTGCACTCCCTCGACGCCCAGTCCATTGATGTGCTGGAGGGCCTTGCGCAGCGGCAGGCCGAGCGATTCCAGACGGATGCCGATCTTGAGACGTTTCATGGCCACGCTGTCTTTCGCCGCAAGCGGTTCAGAAGGGACACTCCTCGGGAATCACGGGCAGGCCGTGCGTGAAATGCTGCACGGGATGAATCAGGTCGCGGAAGATGGCGCCAGGCACGCAGACCGTACCCCACTTCGGGCTGCGAACGCGCACATGCCGGCGATACTCGTCGATATCGACGGCCCGCAGCAGATAGCGCCGCCCGCGCCACTCGAACAGGTCTTCGGTATCGTCCGGCATCTCGACCTCGGGCAGCAGATGATAGGTGAAGACGAGCAGCCCTTGATAGCCCGGCCCAAAGCGAGCCGCCCAGCGCGCCAGGCAATCGACGTCGTCCTGCGTGGACCAGTTCTCCCAGACGCGCCGCCGTTTGCCGGGCGGACCTGACGGAAAACGCCGTCCCTTGACGTCGATGACAAGACGAGCGCTGAAGGGACCGTGAACGATGAAGTCGAGGCTCTTCACCAGACTGTCGCCCAGCATGGAGCGGCGCGTTTCATCGACGGCGACGTAACAAAGCTGCTGGGCTTGCAGCCACGCCTCGAAAGCCGCCTCGTAGTGATTGCTCCGGTCCATGGATGACCCTCGCAGAGTTACCCCACGGTTGCGAGCGCGGAGGACGTTCGCCGCCACACCCAGACGCCCAGCACCAGAAGGACCGCTGCCACGCCCACCCCCGCCAGCAGCCACGAGCGCGCCTGTGCCGGCCCCACGACGGTGACGCGGTAAGTCTCCAGCCACAGATCGTCGGACCACACGCGCACGTCCTCTGGCCGGAATGTGCCGCTGATCTTCGTCAGGTAATAGTGCTTCCCGGGATGCAGTTTCTGAAACAGCCGCGTCACCGCCGGCAGCAGATGGGCCTTCGGATTCAGGAACGGGTCCGCCTCGGGAGCGAAATACGTCTTGCCGGCGTTCGCCTTGCACGCGGAACTGTCCCAGTCGCGATAGTCCAGGCGAAAGCCGTGATGTTCGTATCCCGCATCCGACTGATGACCGTCGATCCAGTAGCGATGGAAGACGTACAGATCGATGTCGAACGGATCACTCTGCAGCCCGGTCAGCTTCATCGGGAAATAGATGCCCTCGTCGCGGCCCGTCTTGAATGTGAAACGCAAGGGATGCAGTTCGATGTACTTTCGTTCGTCCGGCTTCGCATCGATTACCTTCAGACAGGCGAAGACGTACTTTTTCTCGCGATAGAACTTGAGCACGTCCTCGGCACCGTCGCCGAGTTCCTGGTAGCCCTCCTTCTTGAGCCAGCGATTGAGTTCGCCCGGCTCGTTCTCGCGGACGATGGCTACATCGTAACTGCCGACAGTCATGCGAGCCAGTACCTCGACCGGTTTCTTGTCGAGTGTGGAATCCGCGCCTTTCGAGCCAGCTCCGGCGGGTTTCGTACTGTGCCGGTCGGCCCGTCTCGACTCGACGTAGTTGAACAGGTCCGCGAAGAGCTTCGCCTCCTCCTTCTCCACCGCCGGCACGTTCGGGAAGGGAATGACCCAGGCGAAACGATCGACGTCCCCCTTGACTCCGATTTTGAGGATGAGGTCCTGGGTCGTCTCTTCGCCGCTCTCGGCAGGCGTGCAGATCAGGATGGCCTGCTGCGATTGTTCCTCAAGCGAGCCTGTGTACGCGCGCGGCCGAAACACCTTGCCATCGGCCCAGGCCCTACCAGCGACGAGAAGCAGCAACAACAGAGCCGTCCTCATGGTGGACCTCATGCTTTCGCGAGCAGTTTCTTGACCGACTCGACGACATCCGCTTCAGTCGCTGTCGTTTCCTCACGCGCCGCCAGGTCCTTGACCTTCCACTGACCCGAGGCCAGTTCATCGGCACCCGCGATCAGGGCCAGCCGGAAGCCTCGACTCTCCGCATACTTCAACTGTTGCCCGATCTTCTTCACCTCGGGATAGACCTCGACGCCGATGCCCTCGGCGCGCAGCAAACTGGCCACCCGCTGATAATCTCCCAGCCGACCCGCGACGAACTGCACCCCGAACACAGGTGCCGGCGTCGTCGCTGTTCCCCGCATCTTCAACTCCTCCATCGCCGCCAGCAGCCGATCGACTCCCAGTGA
>JBBRIK010000089.1:0-10090 GCA_038221045.1 Gemmatales bacterium | reverse complement strand
TCGAGAGCGCTTCGACGAGTACGCACGACACCGCCTATCAGCGGGCCTTCAGCCTGATCTCGTCGCCGGAAACCAAGAAGGCGTTCGACCTCGGCGAGGAGAAGGATGCCGTCCGCGATCGCTATGGCCGCAACACCTTCGGCCAATCGTGTCTGCTGGCGCGCCGGCTGATCGAACGCGGCGTGCGTTTCGTCACCGTCAACCACTTCGACACGGTCTTCGGCATCTCCTGCTGGGACATGCACGCCGACGGCGGCAGCCTGAACTCGACGCCGCAGGACTACGAACGGCATCTGCTACCGCAATTCGATCAAGCGTACTCGGCCCTGTTGATCGATCTCGACCAGCGCGGGCTGCTCAAGGAGACGGTGGTGGCGACGCTGTCGGAGATGGGACGGACGCCGCAGATCAACCCGCGCGGCGGACGCGATCACTATCCGCCCTGCTGGACGAACTTCCTGGCGGGCGGCAATATCAAGGGCGGTCAGGTTATTGGTGCGTCCGACAAGATCGGGGCGCAGCCGCACGAGTACCCCATCGAGCCGCCGCGCGTGCTGGCGACGATCTATCAGGGCATGGGCGTCGATCTCGATCAGGTGATGATGCCGGGACCGGGCAGCAGGCCGATTCGCCTCATCGACGCGGAGGCGATCCCCGAACTGGTCTGAGGCGAGCGAACCCGGACACAAGCCGAGAACAGGTGAACCCATGTCGCAAGGCCCCACAGGACAACGGCCCGGCGGTTTGACGGCCCTGGCCATCATCAATTTCATCTTCGGCGGATTCGCCTCGCTCGGCCTGCTGGGGAAATTCGCCCTGATTGGGTGCGTGAACGTGGCCACCGGCGGACAGGTGAACAGGGCCATTCCCTACATGGCGCTTATTTATGTGTCCCTCGTTGTCGGCCTGATTTCCGTCGTTCTACTTATCACGTCCGGCGTCGGCTATCTCCAGCAACAGCGAGTTCTTGGGAAAATCCTTGGGAGCGTCTACGGCATTGTGGGTATCCTCTATGCGTTGACCGGCGCCATCGGCGAACAGGATTTCGGGATCGGCGACCTCATCAACCTGGTTTACCCCGTCCTGACGCTCGTCCTCCTGAACACCGTCTTCAAGGACGACTTCCTCAACCGCTAGACCGGACGGATGCCGTCTCAGTCGATCGTCGCATGTCAGCCCGGCGAGACGCGCTCGCCCAGTATGTTCGGGAGGAATAAGCCCGTGGCCGTGATTCATTTTCGAGTACGCCACATCCGATTGATCGCAAGGTATTACGCGAGAAACCTGATCCGGGGCGGCATGGGGATCATCTTCACCCTGGGCGCCCTCTTCACGGGCCTGATCATCGCGTACGCCATCATCACTCCCGTCGAGAAATTCCACAAAGCCGCCCAGCAGGGCGAATTCGATGGCGGCGGACCCCAGGGCAATCCGCTTGGCGGGGGCCTTCAAGTAGGCAGAGACGTCCAGAAGAAAGAAATTGTCGATTGGGCCACTCGCGAAATCTGCATGCCGGTCGCCAAGTGGATGATCGGCGGCGACGAGGAACATGCCGATTTTCTCTTGAACCGGCGGCCCGCCCTGGTGTCGGCGATCCTGATGCTGTTGCTCTTTTTCCTGCCGTTCCTGATCTGTCTGGGTTCGTTCAACCAGCTCTCCGGCGACATCCAGTACAAGGGCCTGCGCTATCTGCTGCTGAGGACCGAGCGGTCCAACATTTTCCTGGGCCGTTTCCTAGGGACCGTCGTGTTCACTCTGGGCGTGCTGGCCCTTGTGCTTCTCGTTCTGTTCCTGTACCTGGCGTTCAAGGCCAACTACTATCCCGCCGGCGAGGTGTTCCTCTGGCTGCTCCAGGGCTTCCTGGCTCTGGTCCTGTTCGCGTTGCCCTACATCGCTCTCTGCGCGTGGATTTCGTGTGCCGTTGACTCTCCCTTTGTCGCCCTGGTCATCTGCGAACTGCTCGCGATTTTCCCGCCCATCTTCGTCGCCATCGCCAGCGCCATCGAGCCGAACCTGCACGTCCTGGGCTGGCTCCTGCCCTGGCCGTTCCGATACACGCTGCTGCACCCCAACCCGCTGTACTGGCTGCTGGCCGTGGGCGACATGCTGCTGTTCACGAGTCTGTTCGTTTTCCTGGGTCTGCGGCATTTCCAGAAGCGCGACCTCTGACCATTTCGCCTCGTTTCCCGTGCCGCCACACGGTCCAGGGAAGCATCACAGAGGACACCGAGCATGACTGAGCCAAGGGATGGTATCACGGCCTCGCCGGACAGGCGCGAACCCGATAGGCCGGACAGTCTCGAACCGGCCAGGCCCGACAGGCGCGAGCCCGCCATTTCCATTCACAAGCTGAGCAAGTATTTCCCGCGCACACGGGCGCTGCACCGCGTCAGTTTCAAGATCCCCAAAAACTCGATCTTTGGACTTGTCGGTCCCAACGGCGCGGGCAAGACGACGTTGTTCTCCCTGGTCGCGGGCTTCCTCAAGCCAAACGACGGCTACATCGAAGTCCTGGGAGTGGACGTCGAAAACATCTCCGCGCTGCAGGGGCGAATGTCGATCCTGCCGCAGGATGCCTTGTTTCAGGCCAACGTGCCGATTCTCGAGCAACTGATCTTTTTCGGGGAACTCAACGGTCTGAGTTACGAAGCTGCCCGCCAGGACGCCCTGCGCTCGCTGCAGCTCGTCGGTCTGACCGACTCCGCCCGGAAGAACCCGCGTGTTCTGTCACACGGAATGTTCAAGCGGCTGGGCATTGCTCAGGCATTCATGGGCGATCCAGAGGTGGTCATTCTCGACGAACCGACGGCCGGGCTGGACCCGGCCAACGCCCGCTCCATCCGCCAACTGATTCGCGAAATGTGCCGCACCGGCACCGTGGTCATCAGCTCCCACGACCTCCGCGAGATGCAGGAAATCTGTACGCACGTCGCCATTATCGATCGCGGCGAGTTGGTCGAGTGCAGCGACATGGACTCGATCACGAAAGCGACCCGTCAGGTCCGCATGACCTTTGCGCGCGAGTTGACCGACGAGGAACGAAAGACCGTACTGGGGGTCCCCGAAGTCACCGCCCTGACCCGCGACCCGGAGCGAATTGAATATGTGATCCACCTCGATCTCGAACGGGCCAAGCGACCCCAGGACGAGGTGATCGCGGAAATCGTGCAGAAACTGCTGCTGACGGGAATGATGCCGCGTTCGATCAACGAGGGCGCTTCGCTGGAGGCCCGTTACCTGGAAGTGACCGGTGATGAGCCGCTCGCGCCCTCTGAGGAGTATCGCAAGCCGGACAACCGTTACCGCCCCAAAGATCGAGACTGAATCATCATGCAGCACTTGCCTGCCCCCCGCCTTCAAGCGGCTTCCTTCCTCGTTCCGACCCAGAGCGTGGGAACGAGGGGCATTGTCACTCGCCTTTTCGCGGTTTCTCTTCTCGTGCTAGGTGGCAACTTCGGAGTTGGGCGCGAGCCAGAGCCTCCGGCAACCAGCGCGATTGAGTCGATTCAGCCGCAGGGCATGCTCGTCCGCGAATGCACCCTGGAGGGAGAGACACGCAAGGACGGCGTCGTTCCGCGTCATGCGAATGCTATTCAACTCAGCCGTCAGCGCTGGCTCGTCGTCTACTCGACACATGGCTATCGCGGCGTCGATGACGAACGCAGCATCGTTTACCAGATACGGCGCGACGCGTCGGACGGGGCCGTCCTCAAGGAAGGCTTCCTTGTCCGCACGCTCAACGACTGGAAGCCGGACGGGGTCCCCGCCGCGCCGCCGGGGAAGAGTTATGTCAAGCAGCATGGCCACATGGTCGCCTTCGGAGTGCCGAAGGGAGCGCTCATCGACGGCAAGCCCTCTCCCCATGCGAACGTCTTCGTCGCCCAGTGGCGCGTGCTGGGACGAGTGCTGGAACGGAAGCCGAATCGCCTCGAAAAAACCTATTTCGATGCCGTGCTGTTCGCCCGCACCCAGGCTGTCGAGTGGGTGCAGTTCCGGCTCAACGATCGTGAGGACGAACTCGAGATCCTGCAACCCGTGCGCGTGTTGCGTCAGAAGGGACATGAGAAGGGCGAGGCATTCTGTAGCGCGAAGGAAGCTGCCTGGATGAATCAGTCGTTCTGTCCGCCGGTGCCAGTCAATCGCGAGGCCAGCGAGTGGGCCGAGTGCAATCATTTCGACAAGGGTCGAGTCGCCGCTCTGAAGTTCCGCTTCGACCCCAGGAGCAGGCTCTACGAGTGGGTGGAACTGGGGCCATTTCTCAGCGAGGCGAAGACGTCCTTCTCGGAAGCGAGCCTGCTGCACACCTCGAAAGAGTGGATCCTGGCGACGCGGACCAATCGCGGCATCGGTTGGACGAAAAGCGCCGATCCCTTCGTCCGCTGGGAAAAGACCACCTTCGCCAGGGAGCCGGTCGTCAGCGCTCCCCTGACCGCCTTCCAGTGTCCCGATGGACTCGTTCGCCTCTTCACGGGTGACAGGGCTGCCTCACCGCAGCGCTACGATCGCGATCCGCTCTACTGCTGGGACGTGCATCCTGAACGCGATTTCGCCGTCACGAATCGGCAAACGCTGTTCGACAGCCAGCAAGCGAAGCTCGGCATGCGTCCGGCGGTGAGAGCGAAAATCGACTTCTGCGAACTCTTCCCGCATCACGGCAAGACGCAACTGATCGTTCATGGAGTCAGCACGCGCGCTTACGATTTCCCTTATGAGGGAGTTGGCGGCATTCCGATCCTGAACGCCGAGGAGAAGGCAGCCTCCGGGCTGTATTTCTCTCGAATCACCTACCGCAAGGAACAACCGCCGGCCTGGACGTTTGGGCGGTAAGGACCGATGTCGCGACACCTTTCTGCCGCTTGCGGCGTAGCGGACTTCTGCTGAGAAGCGGTTTCATCACTGGTCCGGAACACGCCCCCTCCTTTGCCTTCCTGCCGATCGTGTCCCATACTTGGGCTGTATCCCGGCTCAACGTGCGCGTTTCCTCGCGCTGGAGCCGGAACGACACCCCCTCGCGGAGGTGGAGGCAATGCATACTCCCCTGGCCATTCGCCCCCTGTCCCGACGCCGGTCGCTGTTCCGGTTCGGTCTCCGACTTGGCGGCCTGCTACTGCCGGGGCTGCTGCTGCTGGCGGGGAGCCTCCGCTTTTCAGGCGAGGCGAGCCAGGTGCTGCTGTTCGGGGCCGCCTTCCAGTTGTTCATCTTCGCAATCAGCCTCTTCTCGCAGAGGCTCTGGAAGCGTTCCCTTGGCCCAGTAATCCTGCTGACCTACGGCATCGCCTTCGCCTGGATGAAGCTGGGGGCCTTCGAGTCGATGGACTGGTTCGCTCATCTCGCTCAGGCCGTTCTGCTCGTGGTCCCGCTTGGGTTCTTCGCCGTGCAGACGTTGCGCGACATCGGTGCGCCTGCTCTTCGCCGCGCTCGCCTCCTGGCCCAGCGCGTGGCCGCCCGCAAGGAATGGCCGGCCGACATCGAGGCCTGCAAGAGTCTGCCCGAGGTGAAAGCGCTGCGCGAGGCGCTCTATCTCGACGCTGCTCCCGCTTTGCAGCTGCTCAGTCATCCTCGCCCGCAGGTGCAGGTCGCCGCCCTGGCCGCTCTCGACTTCCGCAAACACTGGGGCCCCGGCCAGGCCGAGATGGTCCTCGAACTCGCCCTCCGCGCCGAGGAGCCGGCCATCCGCGCCGCCGCTATCAGCGCCCTGGCCAACCTCGAGGACCGCTGCCTGATCGAGGCGCTGGCCGAGTTCCTGCGCGATCCCTCGTCGCGGGTCCGCCGGGCCGCCACCGAGGCCATGCTCTGGGACACCGACCGTCGCTGGCACTGGATTCGCCACGCCGTTCGCCGCAGTCTCGGCGATGCCCTGTGCCAGGAGGACGGCGCGCTGCGCCACTCCGGCAACTTGCTGACGTCCGAAGCCGTCGATGATCTCACCGCCTGGGCCTCCGAGAAGGGACTGCTGGGCCTGCGGGCCGCTCTTTCGCTCAGCGCACACTACGCCCAGGCCCTCAACGAAACTTCCGATCCCGACTTGCTGCTGACGTTGCGAGCGCAGCTCGCCGATCCGCACGCGCCGCCGGTCCTGCGCATGGAACTGGCCCAGCTGCTGCATCAGCATGGGTTCCTCGACAAGGATTTGCTGAAACGAATGCTCGATCCGGCGAATCCAGCTCCTCTGCGGCTGATCGCGGTCGAGGCGTTGCTGGGCGAGAGCGATTCGTCGCCGGAAGCTCGCTCCGCTCTGCGCGAGTTGGCCCGGCTGCCCAATCGCGAACTTGCCCTGGCGACGGCTGACGTCGTGCAGCGGCGGTTGAAGGTCGAGATGGGGCTGGTGAACGGTCAGCCGCTGCCGCCGGTCCACAGCCGGCAGGCGACCGAGATTGGCCGGCGGGTGCGCTCCTGGGCCGCTCAATACGACCTGCCCGACGAGCCGATGCCGGTTGGTTCCGCGCGGCCCTCGTCGCGGGTCGATGTCCAGAAGTGGCAGACGCTCGGTTAGAGGATCGACTCGAAGGCGATGTTCCGGGCGGCCAGCACTTCCTCGGCGGCGCGGATGCCCTGATAAAACGCCTCCTCCATGACGCCGACGCCGCTGAGGTCCGAGTGCGCGAAATGGATGTTGCGATGCGGCGCCGCCGCCTTCGCTCGCGCTCCGCTCCAGATCATGCCCGGTCTCGGCCTCGGCATCGCATGTCCCCAGCGCATCACATCAATACGTTCCACCAGTTCGCGGATATCGGGATGCGGTCGTTCGAGGTCCGTCAACGCGATGTCCACCGCCTCCTTCCAACTTAGCCCGAGCAGCCGGCGGCGGGCGTCGAGAGGGCTGCCGTCGGTCAGCGGATAATAGTACGTCAGCACGGTCGGGCCATGATCGCTGCCGAGTTGATGTGTGGCCACGACGTAGCCGAGCGACTTGCTGTCGTAGATCACGTTGTCCCACGCCAGCATGGGTCCAACGGGACGATCCTTGAGATGCAGGTTGGCCACCATCCAGACGCTGTACTCAAACTGCGGAAGCAACTCCAGACGTTCGGCCGGTAGAGAGCGAATGAGGTACTTGGTCACGAACTGCGGAGCGCAGAAGATGACGCGCTCGGCCCGGAAGCCCACGGCGCGATTGTGCTCCTGATCGAAGGCGATCACCTCGACTCCCGGCTTGCCCTCGCGCTCGACGGGCCGGACTTCGCTGACGCCCAGGCCCAGACGTAGTGGCTCGGCGTCCTTCTTGATGGACTCGACGAAATGCCGAACGAGCCGGCCATTGCCCTCGGGCCATGCCATGAACGGCTGCGATTCGAGGTTGGGCTTGCGCTTGCGGGAGGCGAAGTAGAACAGACCGGACCAGGCGCTGACGTCGTTCAGCGAAGCGCCGTAATCGTCGCGGCAGGCGTAATCGATCATCCAGCGCAGCCTCGGCGAGGTCAGGCCGCGCTGATCGAGCCAGCCGGCCATCGAGATCCTGTCGAGAGCGGTCACTTCGGCATCGTCGGACCCGGCGACGATGGGCAGCGCGAAGGCGCGTCGTCCCTTGCCGTCGCGCCACTGAACCCACTTGACGATTTCCTTCAGGAAGGCGTCGCGCTGGCGGACGTCTTCGGGCTTCTCGCTGGCGTGGAGGTAAGGCTCATCCTGAACGTACCAGTTTCCCTTGTGATACAGGCGTGCTTCGGGAGCGCGGACGAGGAACTGTTCGCCGACGACTGGCTCCCCTTCGTCGTCCTCGCCCTCGATGACGTCGATTTCCTTGAGGAGACGAATCAGCGCCCGGTTCTGTCGCATCGGCACCGGCAGATAGTGCGCTCCCCACGGATACGCGGAGACAGAGGAAGTGCCGTAACGTGAGGTGCCGCCGGGCCGGGGTTCCAGTTCGAGGACGACGAAGTCCTTGATGCCGGCGCGAGTGAGCCTCCAGGCGGCGGAGAGTCCCGCGACGCCGCCGCCGACGATGACGGTGGAGACGTCCTGCCAGGACTCGGGCTGGGGACGAAATCCGTCGCGGAGTTTGTGAGCGAGTCCCTCGGAGGGGCCGACGATCTGTCCGTCCGGGAGTTCGGGCTTGTTGCGCGAGCAGCCGGCGAGGGCGATGGGGAGGCCGAGGAACGCCGTCAGCAGGTCGCGTCGCGAGGATAAGGACATGGATGGTTCCTCTCTTGCCGCTTGCGGCTTTGCAGTGAGATGCAACGCCGCAATCGGCAAGACCGTCAGCGCGCGAAGCGCTTCCACTCGCCGTCGTGATAGTGGACCACCGCCTGATTCTCCAGACGATTGACCTCGCTCTTCTCCCCCGGAGGCAGCGTCAGGTCCACCGGCATCGCGAACATCGCCTTCATCGTGGCATCGTTCAGGAATCGCATGCCGGGCGGCGTTTTCTCCGGCGTCTCGAACTCGTCGTTCTTCGCCAGGCCGAAGCCCCAGACGCCGAAAAACGACGGGACGGCCACATGGTACGGCTTGACCTTGTAGCCCGCCGCCTCCAGCGTCTTGATGATGCACCAGTACGTTTTCGGCGCCATGAAGGGGGAGGTACACTGAATGCCGATCGCTCCGTCCGCTGACAGTTTCTTCCGCAGCAGCCGATAGAACCGCGTCGTGTAGAGCTTGCCCAGCGAGAAGTTGTGCGGATCGGGGAAGTCGATGATAGCGACATCGTAGGCCGGCTCCTGGACCTCCTGCTGCACCCAGATATACGCATCCCTGTTAATGACCCTTACGCGCGGATCGCGATAGGCGTACTCGTTCAAAAACGCCAACTGCGAGAACTGCTCCGACAGACTCGTCATGCCGCGATCGAGATCGACGAGCAGCACCGACTCGACCGACGGATAACGCAACACCTCACGCAGCGCCAGCCCATCGCCGCCGCCAAGGATGAGAACTCGCTTCGGCGTCTGCACCGACGTCATCGCCGGATGGACGAGGGCCTCGTGATAGCGATACTCGTCGAGCGAGTTGAACTGCAGGTGGCCGTCGAGGTAGAGCTTGAAGGGGCCGCTCGCGCTCCGCGTGATGGCGATGCGCTGATACGCCGTCGTCCGGGCGAAGACCACACGCTCGCCGCCGTACAGTTCCCCTTCAGAGAGTGAGACGAGTTGGTTCGCGAAGAAGATGCCCGCAATCAACACCACCATGACCAGCACCGCTCGCGCTCGCAACAACGCCACCCCTCCCTTGATCTGGCCGCGCAGGAGCCAGGTCGCCCAGAGGGCCACGGCGGCGTTCAGCAGGCCGATGCCGAGCGAGGTCAGCATCGGTCCCAGGAAACGCATCAACAGCAGCGGAAAGGCCAGCGAAGCGACCAGCGCGCCGAGATAGTCGAAGGCCAACACGCGCGAGACGAGGTCCTTGAAATCGAGGTTGTCCTTGAGCAGCCGCATCAGCAGCGGAATCTCCAGGCCGACGAGAGTGCCGATCAGGAAAACTACCGTGTAGAGGACGAACGGGAAGTAGCTGAGATAGGCGTTGCTGAGGAACAGGATCGGCGTGGAGAAGCCACCGACCAGGGCGACGGCCAATTCGACCTCGATGAAACACCCGGCCACACGCTCGCCGACGAAGCGCGACAGCCAGGAGCCGACGCCCATCGCGAACAGGTAGACGCCGATGACGGTCGAGAATTGAAAGATCGAATCGCCGACGAGGTAACTGGCCACGGTGCCGGCCAGCAGTTCGTAGACAAGTCCGCAGGCGGCAATCACCAGAACGTTGATGAGCAGCAGCAGGACCTGAGAGCGCGTCATGGGGGCCGCCGAGGGTCGGGCCGCTTGCGGCGTGGCGGAGTGGTCCATCACTTGCCGCGGAAGCCGCCGCTGTAGATGAAGATGAAATGCCCGCCGCGATAGCCCGACTTCCGCGCCTCCTGCGTGGTCGTTTCTTTCGAGGTGCTGGTGAGCGGTTCGAGACCGGCGGCCGTCGAATAGATATAGTAGCCGGAGACGAACACGGCGAGCGCGGCGTAAAAGATCGACAGCTTGCTCATGGCTATTCTCCTGTGCCGGTTCGTTTGGACGCCTCGGTTAGCCGCGACGCGGAGTCTTGGGGGCGGGGCGGGTGCTGGGGCCTAGCGGGACACCCACCGCACCCCCGACACCCCCAC
>JBBRIK010000088.1:0-10134 GCA_038221045.1 Gemmatales bacterium | reverse complement strand
CCTGTACGACCGGGCCTTGCGGCTGCTCGATTCGGAGACGATTCGCCGGGCCGTGGATCTCTCGCGCGAGACGAAGGCCGTCCGCGAGCGCTATGGCTACGGCCCCGATCCGCTGTCGGTGGGCGAAGGAGGAGGGGGTGGCAACGGGGCCGAGATGGGCTACGCTCGCCAGATGCGCGGCCAGAACCTGCTGCTGGCGCGACGGCTGGTCGAGGTGGGCGTGCCGTTCGTCAACGTCTACGACTTCAAGCAACAGGGCCAGAACTGGGATGCTCACTTCAAGTGCTTCAACCAGCACCGCACGCACTTGCTGCCTCCGGCCGATCAGTCTCTCTCGGCCCTGATCGAGGACCTGGACCAGCGCGGCCTGCTGGATTCGACGCTGGTCGTCGCGATGGGCGAGTTCGGCCGGACGCCGAAGATCAACCGCGATGGCGGCCGGGACCACTGGCCGGACTGCTACACGGTGCTGATGGCCGGCGGCGGCGTCCGGGGAGGGACTGTGTACGGAGCCAGTGACCGGCAAGGCGCCTATCCGGCCTCGGACCCCGTCACGCCGGGCGATCTGGCGGCCACCATCTTCTGGCGCTTCGGCATCGAGGCGGGCGACGAGGTGCGCGACCTGGGAGGCCGGCCTCACCGCGTCGCCGAGGGCCAGCCGATTACTCGGCTGTTCGAGATATGAGGCGCTGACCCGGACCCTTGGACCTCACGATTCCGGGTGCAAGGCTCGCTGCATGAAGTCGAGCAACTGCCGGCGATAGTGCGTCCCCAGAATCGGATGACGCGCTCGCGGATAGACCATCAACTCGAAGTCCTTGTTCGCCTTCTGAAGCTCATCGACGAAACGCATCGTGTTCTGAACGTGGACGTTGTCGTCCATCAGGCCGTGAACGAGCAGCAGCTTGCCGTGAAGGTCCTTGGCCGCCTTCACCACCGACGTCTTCGCGTAACCCTGCGGGTTCTCCTTCGGCGTGAGCATGTAACGCTCGGTGTAGATCGAGTCGTACAGGCTCCAGTCCGTCACCGGAGCGCCGGCGATGCCGGCGGCGAACAACTTGCTGTGCGTCAGCGCGTAAGCCGTCAGGAAGCCGCCGTAACTGTGGCCGCTCAGACCGATTCTCTTCGCGTCGATGTGGGGCCGTTGACAGAGCCAGTTCACTGCGGTTTCGAGGTCCTTCAGCTCCTGCACTCCCAGTTGCTTGTAGGCAGTCCAGGCGGATGCCGCCCCCTTGCCGCTGGCGCTGCGCGGATCGACGAGGAAGACGACGTAGCCCGCCCGCGCCAGGGCCTGATCGCTGCCCCGGCCGGCCAGCCAGTTGTCCTTGATTGTCGGCGTGTGCGGCCCGCCATACGTCTTCACCCAGACGGGGTACTTCTTCTTGGGATCGGGCCGAGGTGGAGTCAGGATCATGCCTTCGAGGAGGAAGCCGTCCGGCGTCTTGATCTGCACGACCTCCCACGCCAGGAACTCGTAGTCCTCGACGGCATACACCGGATTGGTGTCAAGCATGCGAACCTTCGCGCCGTCCGGGCTGTGGAGATGCACTTTCGTCGGCGTCGTGTTGTCGCTCCACGAATCGATGACGTAGTTGCCCTTCGGACTGACCTGAACGACGTGATCGCCCCCGCCGGACGAGAGAAGGGCCAGACCCGTTGCGTCGAGCTTGACGCGGTAGAGGTTCTGCGACGTGGGACTGTCGCGCGTGCCGAGGAAATAGACCCAGCCGTTGGCCTCGTCCACTTGCAGCAGTGCGCGCGCCTCCCACTCGCCGGAGGTCAACTGCTTGAGGAGTTTCCCCTCCTTCGAGTAGTGGTAGAGGTGCTTCCAGCCGGTTTCCTCACGCGGCAGGATGAAGGAGCCGTCCTTCAGAAAACTCGGCGGACCCGGATCGTCGATCCAGGCTTTCGTCTTGTCGTGGTACAGAGTCTTCACCTCGCCTGCCGGGTTCGCCAGGCGGAAGTCGAGCCAGGTTTGCGAACGATTCTGGACGTAGTGAACGACGTGTGCGCTGTCCGGCGTCCAGCCGACCCAGTTAACGAGCGTGTCTTCCGGTTTGTCGCCCAGCGGCACCCAGTTCACCTTGCCGTCAGCGATGCGGACGATGCCGAGTTTGACGATGGGGTTGGGATCGCCCGCTTTCGGATAGTGAGTCTGCTCGACGCCCTGATGCAGCGGAATCTCATCGACGACGGTGAACTTCTTCAACTTCGTGTCGTCCAGGCGCAGAAAGGCGATGTACTTCGAGTCGGGACTCCACCAGTGTGCGTTCCAGTTGCGATTGAAGATCTCCTCGAAGTAGACCCAGTCGGCCTTGCCGTTGGTGATCAGTTCGCCGCCATCGGCCGTCAGGTCTTTTTCCGCCTTCCCCTCGATATCGACGATGCGGAGGTTGCCGGCGCGGACGAAGGAGACGTGTTTGCCATCGGGGCTGAACGTGGCCAGGTCCTTGCGCCCTGGACTCTTCGTGAGCCGCACTGCCTTCTCGGCGTCGAAGGGACAATAGAAGAGATCGCTCTCCTGTTCGACGAGGATGCCCGTCCGCGACTTGTTCATGTTGAGGAGGGCGGCGCGGGAGCGCATCTCCGCCTCGCGTTTGTTGATGCCTGGGATGCTCGCCAGACAGCGGGCGAGTTTCTCGTGATCGACGAACGGCGTCGCCCGTCCGGTGACTGCGTGGACCTTGAGGAGTTGTCGCTCTTTCATCTGGAGGAAGTGTTCGCCGTCTTCGAGCCAGATGAGGCCGTGGACGGGAGTCCCGTGAAAGTTCGGCAGTTGGCCCGCTGTGATGGCGTCAAGGGTGATCGGCTTCTTCTTCGCTGCCGGTTCGCTCTTCAGAGGCCGAACGCGACCGGTGGTGAGGAAGGCTGGCGCGGTCAGGCGCAGGACGGGGAAGTCCTTGCCCTCGGCCAGACCGCGATCGAAGACGTTCCAGGCGGCGAGGCCATCCTCCGCTTGCGGTTCGAGGAGATAGCCAGCGAGCGTCCCGAGCGGCTGAGCCGTGCGAACGATGACAGTACCGGCGTTGAGAAGGCGTGTCTCCTTGCGAACGGTGGCATCGATGCTGAGCAGGTTGTGCTTCTGGAACGGGACGAGAGCACGCGTCAGCCGATCCATCTTGTAGACTTCGACGTCCAGTTCGACGTCCTCGCGCAGCTCCTCGACGTCGATGCCGTGCCGCTGCAACGTCTCCACTGCCAGGACCGACGATGCCGGGAAGAGATAGGCGAAGGGGCGCGCCACGCTGAGGGATGGCTCGGCATTGAGGACGACCTCGACCTTGTAATCGCGCGGCTTGCCGGTGTTGACGTTCTTGCCGTCCTTCATCTCCTCGACGAAACCGAAGACGGTGGACGGCTCCTTGAAGGCCGACGTACGAAACCGCAGAGCAATGTGATCGTCGCCGCGCGGCTTCTTGCCGCCGCGAAGGGTCGCCTCGCGCGCCTCGCTCAGGATGGCGCGGACCTTGTCCTTGTTCTCCGCGATCTTCTCCAGCGAGGTGCGGACGAAGGCATGACTGGCCCGAACGCGATCCTTGTAGGAGTCATAGTTGTACGACTCGCACAGGATGGCGATGCGGTTGCGCAGGCCGACGTAGGAGATGCCGTAGCGAGGCAGCGGCGGATAGCTCTCCCAGCGTGTATGGTCCTTCGCGAAGTTGCCGTAGAAGAAGGAGTGCAGCTTGTCCTGTTCGAGGAGGCGGGTGCCGATGGCGGGCAGTAGTGTGTCGCGCGTCAGGCCGATGACGTGCGCGTCGCCGGCCGGATGGCGCGGGCCGTCGTAGGTGATGGGATAGCGGTGATACGAGCCATTGGTCGTATGGGTGTCGATGAGGACGGACGGATCCCAGACATTGAGCAGCCGGACAAGTGCGCGGACTTCGGGGCTTTCGAGCTTGATGAAATCGCGGTTGAGATCGAATCCCTGAGCGTTGGCGCGAGTGCCGACTTCAGGGGGGCCGTTCTGCTCGGGGCGGTTGGTCTTCGCCAACTTCTCGTTGCCGTCGGGGTTGAAGTTCGGGACGATCAGCAGGACGAGGTCCTTGAGGATCGCCTTGTCCTTGCCGCCGGCGAGATCGCGAGCAAGCATGAGGAGGGCTTCCTTGCCATCGACTTCACCGGCGTGGATGTTGCCGAGGAGAGCGACGACGGTTCGCTTGCCGACCTGGGCCGGGGTACTGACGGGGGGATCGGCGACGATCAGGAGCGGAATCTTGCGTCCCTCGTGGGATGGGCCGAGGGTGTCGAGTTTGACCGTGCTGGACTGCTGCGTGAGGGCTTCGCAGAAGGCGACAACGTCGGTATGACGCGAAGTCGCCTTGTAATCGCTTGTCTCGGCGACGGTGCGCGGCGGAGCGGGCGGCTTGTCGGCATGAACGGGACCGGGACCGAGCAAGAGGAGCAGCGACAGGCAGGAAAGAATTCGCACGGCAAGGCTCCGATCGACCAGGATGAGCGCGGCTGCTTGCTAGATTACGAGAAAAACGCGTGTTCGCGAAGGATGGGCGGGCTGTTGAGGGGCTGCTGCGAAGCCGCAAACGAGGGCGAGTGGCTGGCCTGAGGTCGTGGGCAACGTCAAGACACAACAGCGCGGGGAGGGAGAGCGTGTGCGCGATCGTGAGAGTCGGCTATGCAATGCTCAGGTTCCAGGAATGTATCTTCAGAGGTGACCCCTTTTCACACGAGGCACCGAACCTACCAAGCTTGGATTGATGATCGAGACACGATAAAACACATCTCTCAACGGGTACAAGCTAACCAAAAAGCAAGGAGCGATTCCCATGACTACCAAGTTCGAGTACGGCGTCGCCAGCATCAAGGACCTCCAAGTCAAGACCGAAGCGGATGCGGCGGGCAAGCCGATGATTCGCGCCATTGCTCTCAAGGACCGGCTGCTGCGGCCGACGCCGCGCTTCTGGAGCAGCCTGCACCTGCGTTTCGGTTTCACGAGCAACATCTTCCGCTACTTCTCGCACGCCGAGGTCTTCCAGCGCATCAGCGAACGCTCGCCGTCCGATCGCTTCCGCTACTGCATCGAAAAGGACGAGAAGAAGACGACCGGCAACCTGCTCGCCGTCAGCGGTCCCGGCTCGGCAGTGATGCAGCACGACGATCTGCTCGGCCTGCTCGACAAGCACAAGGGCGGCGACGTCTCCTATCACAACGGCGTCATTCGCAGCGAACACTCGCCGCGTATGGGCGGCACCTTCCAGGTTGCCGGCGACGGCTTCCAGAATCGCTTCATCATCGAGACGCCCATCGACGGTTTCGGCCGGCCCTCGGTCTACCTGTCGCTGCTGCGTCTGATCTGCTCCAATGGCGCGGTGGGCTACTCGGCGGCCTTCCGCTCGGAGTTATCGGTCGGCAAGGGCGAGCAGGGTGTTGCCTTCGCGCTGTTGCGCGTGCTGGAAGGCTTCAACAATGAGGACGGCTTCGCGGCCTTGCGGCAGCGATTCGAGTCGTCGTCGCGCTCGTGGGCATCGGTCAATGAGGCCACCAAGCTCTACAAACTGCTCGCCCGCATGGCGAACAGCGCCCAGGTCAGCGTCGGCGCTCCCGTCGGGGCGAAGGGCGGCGACGGGGCCGAGGAGAAGACTCCGTACTCCTCCCTGTTCCACTCGTTCCACAAGATGACAGGCGACCTGTCGCAGATTTATGGGCTGGCCAACCTCGACACGCTCTCGGTGAAGCGCCAGCGGACGCTGCCCGCCGCGTGCAAGGTTTACGACCTGCTCAACTTCGCGTCCGAGGTGGCGACGCATCACAGCAGCGAGGCCGGCAATCGCTCGCTGTCGGCGTACATCGGCGACCTCATCAGCGGCGAGTACGATCTGGAAGGGACCGTCGATCACCTGAGCGACTGGCGCGACTTCTTCATCAGCAACGAGGCGACAACCGAGACGCTCGCCGGTCTTCATTCGCGAAGTTGATCGCCAGGAAGCAGAAGAACTCCACCCACCTCACCTGGGTGGGGTTTTTTGCGCGCCTTGAATAAGACAACTCCATTGCCCTGGTCTCTCGAACCCTTCTCGTTGAGGTTGCCATGCGCCAGCACCATGACATGGGCGGGCTTCCGGCCGGCCCTCTGGATCGCAGCGAACACACCTATGCTCCCTGGGAGAAGCGGACCCATGCGCTGCTGTTGCTTCTGGCGGAGTCTTGTCGCGGCGTGATGTCCGTCGATGAGCTGCGCCACGGCATTGAGTCGCTCGGCGAACAGGAGTACGATCGGCTCGGTTACTACGAGCGCTGGATCGGCTCCATCGCAAACAACCTGATTGAGAAGGGCGTTATCACCGTCGATGAGCTGGGCCGGAAGTTGGCCGAGATCGAGGCACGTCCGGGACAGCTAACATGAACGCACGCTTCGGCATCGGTGAGCGGGTCCGAGTACGCTCAGCCTTTCCGCCTGGCCATGTTCGCACGCCGCACTACATTCGCGGCAAGACGGGCGTTATCGAGCGCATCCTTGGCCCGTTTCGCAATCCCGAAGAGCGAGCCTATGGCCGCAGCGGTGAGCCGCCTCAGCCGTTGTATCGGGTTCGCTTCGTGCAGCGCGAGGTCTGGCCCGACTACGCCGGTCCCAGCGCCGATACCGTGGACGTCGAGATTTATCAGCACTGGCTCGAATCCGCCTGACGGGAGTTTCTCATGCACGATCACGAGCACGCACACGAGCACGACCATCCTCACCCCCATCGGCACCCCCCAGCGCCGGACGTCAACGACATCCCGGAGACCTACCATCAGCGTCTCGAAGTCGCGGTGCGTGAATTGCTGATCGCCAAGAAGGTCATCACGGCCGACGATGTGCGGCGCACGGTCGAACGCATCGACTCGCAGACGCCAGTCCTTGGAGCGAAAGTCGTCGCGCGGGCGTGGACCGATCCCGCCTACAAGGCGCGGCTGCTGGCCGACGGCAGCGCGGCGGTGGAGGAGTTGGGTATCGCCATGGAGGGTACGCGACTGGTGGTCGTCGAGAACACGCCGGACGTCCACAACCTTATCGTTTGCACGCTCTGTTCCTGCTATCCGCGACCAGTCCTGGGTCTGCCGCCCGACTGGTACAAGAGCCGAATCTATCGTTCGCGCGCGGTGCGCGAGCCGCGCGGGTTGCTCGCCGAGTTCGGAACGCCCCTGCCGGAGAACTTGACAGTGCGCGTCCATGACAGCACGGCCGACATGCGCTACATGGTGCTACCGCTGCGGCCGGCCGGCACGGAACAACTCAGCGAAGAAGAACTGGCGAATCTGGTGACGCGCGACAGCATGATCGGCGTCATCGTGGTCCGACCCCCACAGGAGAAAGGATCGGTCTCGATGCCCTGAGCGTCGCCGGAGGGTCACTTTTTCTGCAGGCGGCGAACCTCAATGCGGCAGGCCAGAGCTTCGAGGTCTTTGCGCTCTCCCGCCAGGTCCTGCCACAAGGCAATCGCCGCCTGCTTCGTGTTGCGAGCCTGTTCCTCCTTCGCGGGACGATCGGACGGCTCAGCGCGGGCGGCCAGCAAGGCGGCCAACTCGGCGGCTCGATGCTGGGCGCGCGCCTGGAGATAGCGCGCGGCCCGCGAAAACTCCGGTCTTTGTGGTTGATAGAGGAACTCCTTCCACCACCGCAACGCGTCTTTCCACGTCCGGTCCGCCTCGACCAATTCCTCCTGTTTCGCGGCAGGGCCGAGGCGCAACTGGAGCCGAGCGGCCTGTTCGTGCTTGACCAGCGCCTGAAGATACGCAACGTGGATCAGCAGTTCCTCCGCCGACGTTCCCTGGATCAGCACGGCCAGCGGCGTCTCATACCTCCGCCACACTTGCTGAGCGGCCCGGCTCCTCGCCTCGGCGGGTTCGCCCGGCAAGGTGTGCGCCTTGCTCGCTTCGATGAACCAGTTGGAGAGGGCCGTCTTGTCGAGGTTGATTAGATAGCCGTTCCGCTGCAGTACCATGACGCCGGCAATCGGTCCCAGCGCGCGGGCTGCGTCAGAGAGCTTGCCGCGCAGGACCTGGTCGCGGGGCTGCTCCGCCCCGAAGTAGAAGTCGAAGATTCGCTTCGCATAGTGATGAAAGACGTGATCCAACGGCGGCTCGGCCGGTTGCCCGTCGCGGGGCAGGTATCGTGCGGGCAGGAAGGTTCGCAGAGTCTGAGCCAGGGGCTGGCTGTTCTCAAGGGAAATGGCGCCGCGAAACATCTCCACGCGATATTTCGTGTCCGTGCCGCCTTCCTGCTCGGGAAAGAAGTCGCGTTGCACTCGGACCGCCCAGCCGGCCGGCTTGACGATTCCAGTATGGCCGATCGCCTTCAGAGCGACGCGGAAGCGCTCCGCCGACGCGGCCGGGTCCGCGGCCAACTTGCCCCCCTGAACCAGGCCTTCCTTCTCGAGATACCGCATACGCGGCGCCAGTGCCGACAGCGACGGCGTCAGGTGCAACTCCGCGGCGGCGGCCATCTCCGGCGTCACGTCGTAGCGGCCGCCCTCACCGAGGTCGAGGGGACGCAGGACGGGCGAATCCTTGACAGTGAGCGACTCCAGCGTGGCGACGCCCTCATCGTTAGGTCCGGGCAACGGCAGCCCCAGGCGCGGATCGAACAGGTAGATCCTGTTGCCTGAGCCGAGGACTCCACAGGCCCAGTAGCGCGGCGGCTTGTTCGGCTGAATCGGGAAGCTCAGCAGGCAGGCGTCGTGTCCCATCTGCTCGACGAGTCCAAGAAATAGTAGCGCGCGTCCCAGGGGAGGAATGATGCCCCGGCGCAGGCCGAGTTGCGGCGCGACCTGCGGCTTGACAGCGTCCAACTCGATGTCAGGGAACGAGTCGATACGCACCTGGCGCATGACCCAGTCGAAGAGGGCGGCGGCCTCCTCCTCGGGCTTGCGCCGTGTGCCTGGCTTCGGGCGCGGCAGTAGGCTGTAAGCCGCATCCCGCAGAAGAAAGGCCTGCTCGAGGTGGATGCCGTCGAACAGCGTGAAGGACGGATGTTCGATCTCGTCCAGGTCCGCCTCCGTCAGGGCGAGTTGCTGGCGAAGTTCCTCACGAACGGAGGGAAGGAGTATGGGCAATACCAGGTCGGGGTGACGGTCGAAGTGGCTGTTGACCAGTTCCAGAGCGCTCCGGCAAGTGGCGAGGTCGTCCGCTTGTTGCAACATGCCGCGGGCCTTGTCGAGCGGCTCCGCGGTCTTGTCGAGCGTCTGTGGCTGAACCGCTCCCGTGCCGGCCGACTGAAACCGCAGAGCCAGGGCGACGAGCACCACGACGGCAGCGACGCCGATCGCGGTCCATTTCAGCAAACGTGGATTGCTCAGCATGGGTGCCTTCACAAGACCTGCCGAAAGCGGCGGATTACAGGGCGGGACTCAGGGCTTCACGCAACCGCAGGCAGCATTGCAACAGGGCCGGCAAGTCCTCCAGCGCGACCATGTTCGGGCCGTCGCTGAGGGCCTCGTCAGGGCGGGGATGCGTCTCAAGGAAGAGACCATCGCACCCCGCCGCCACCGCCGCCCGCGCCAGAAAGGGGACCATGCGCCGGTCGCCGCCCGAACGGTCGCCCTTGCCCCCTGGCATCTGTACGCTGTGAGTCGCGTCGAAGATCACGGGACAACCCAGATCTTGCATCCACGGAATGGCGCGCATGTCGTTGACGAGTTGGCCGTAGCCGAACGTCGAGCCGCGCTCGGTCAGCAGCAGGTTCCGATTGCCGGACTCCTCCATCTTGGCGACGACGTTCTTCATGTCCCAGGGGGCCATGAACTGCCCCTTCTTGACGTTGACTGCCCGTCCGCTGCGCCCCGCCGCGATCAGCAGGTCGGTCTGCCGCGCCAGGAAGGCCGGGACCTGGATCAGGTCGCACACCTCCGCGACCGGGCCTATTTGCCGTTCCTCGTGGACGTCGGTCGTCAGCGGCAGTCCGGTGCGCTGCTTGACGGCGGCCAGCGTTTTCAGCCCCTCATGCAGCCCCGGCCCGCGAAAAGTCTTGCCCGAGCTGCGGTTGGCCTTGTCGAACGACGCCTTGAACACCAGTGGCAAACGGAGCCGTTCGGCCAGCCCGGCCAGCACGTCGGCGATGCGCAACGTCAGGTCGTGCGACTCGATGACGCACGGCCCCAGAATCCACAGCAACGGCCGCCCGGCCCCGCACCCCAGATCGCC
>JBBRIK010000087.1:0-10155 GCA_038221045.1 Gemmatales bacterium | reverse complement strand
TTCCCCGAATAGGCCGAGATGCCCATCGCCAGCACATACAGGTTCGGCAGATCGCCATCGGCGCCGGATCGAGTCCCCTCGACCGGCGTCGAGAGGCCGCGACTGACGGCACTATCGGCAAGGACGGTCAACTGTTGACGGCCCGGATCGAGCTGCACCTCCCACGATGCCTCCACCTCGCCGGCCTTCGGCGGATCGAAGGTCCGCGTTCCCTTGACGCCCTGCCACGGCCTGCCATCGACCAGGAGGCGCATGGTGGTCACAGGATAGTTGCCCGTACTCTTCGCCTTCGCCTTGACCTCCACCTTCGCCTGGTTGATCTCGCCCTCGCCCGGCGACGCGATCGTCACTTCGGGAGGCAGTACGCTCGTCAGGTCGGTTGACTGGGCTGGCTTGTTCTTCTCCTTGGCCACCAGCTCCAGCGCTCGCTGGACGCTGCCGTAGCGCAGGGTTCGGCGAATCGCGTCGGGCTGATACAGCGAGGCACGGAAGCGGATTGCGGGGAAGTAGCTGGCCATCTTGTCGGGAGCGACATTGATGAGCCAGCCCATGAGCCGTTCGCCGTTGGCCGACGAGGCATAATAGCCCTCCGGCGTCCAGACGATCCACTCGCGCCCGGCGAAGAACAACGACAGCAGCGGTTCGTCGCGATCCAGATGAAAGATGTTCAGGATCTGATCGCTGCCGCCGGTGAGGAAATGCCGTGCGTCCAGCGACGGGGACACGGCCGTCACGATACCCGAATGGCCCCGGTACTCGCGGATGATTTGATTCGTCTTCAGATCGATCATGTAGAGTCCGAACGAGCCTCCAATGATGCCCCGCTCGCCCCCGGTGATCGAGAAACTGTAAATGCGGTCGCCCTTCTTGGGAGACTGGAAGGTGTGTCTCAACTGGCCGTTGTGCTTGATGGCAATGCGGAAGAAATCGACTCGTTCCAGGCTCCATTCCTTGACCTTCCGCGCCGCCGCGAGGTAGTTCGCGGGAGCGGGGCCATAAGTGAAGTTGTCCAGCCGGAAGGACCACTCCGGACGTGAACTCTCGCCCTGATTCGCACTGCCCCAGCAGACCGATTTGCCGTCCTGGCTCCAGCCCGCCGACCAGATGCCCTTGCCCTTGCCCGCCAGCCGGTGAACGAGTGCGCCATTGGCCGTCTGCCAGATGTACGACTCGTTGCCGTCGCCGCCGTGCGTCACGGCCAGTTTGCCGTCGGGGGACAGTTGACCGGACGTCGCCGTGTTGCTGTGTTCGTGGAACTCGACTCGGCGTTTGCCCGTGGTCAAGTCCAGGATGCCCGCGTGGCCGGTGGCGGCAACGCCGGTATAGAGAGCCTCACGCCCGTCGCGCGTCACGCTGAGTGAGATGATCTGGATCGGCGTGTTTTGAGGGCCGCGAACCGGATGCGTCAGGCGCAGTTTGCCGTCGATCCCCCAGGTTCGCACGGTGGCATCGACGCTGCCGGTCAGGACCGTCTTGCTGTCCTGCGTGAAGATCACGCAGTTGACCTTGTCGGTGTGGCCGACGAGTTCCGCGATGGTCTTGCCGGTCCCCAGGTTCCAGATTCGAGCCGTCTTGTCCTGGCTGGCGGTGGCGAGCAAACGTCCATCCGGGGAGTAGGCCACGCTGTTGATCGACTCGCGATGTCCCAGGAAGTGACGCGAAACCTGACCGTTGAGGACGTTGAACACGATCGCGGAGCCATCGTTGCTGCATGAGGCGAGCCACTTGCCGTCCGGCGAGAAAGCCAGGCCGGTGATGGCCCCGGCGTGTCCGCTGAAGGTTCGCTCCGCCTGACCCGTGGTCATGTCGATGAGGTAGATCAGCGAGCCGGTGTCGCCTGAGCCGGGCGAGATGCCTCCGACGGCCAATTTTCGGCCATCGCGACTGACTGCGGCGGCGAGGAGCGAACCCTCGGACCCTGGGCCGACAGGGACGTGGAACATGCGAATGGTCTCGCCTGTCTGCACGTCCCAAACGCGGACCGTCTTGTCGGCCGCGGCGCTGATGATGCGTTTGCCGTCGGCGGTGAACAGGACGGCGCGAGCCATGGCGGTGTGTCCGCCGGCGTCGAGGGTGAGGAAGGGCCGATCCTTCGCGGCCGGCAGAGCGGGCGGCGGGCCAATCGGACCCGGTTCGTCGGTCGGTTCAGGATCTTTCGGGCGCGGCGGAATGGGAGGAACAGGCTTCTTGTCAATCGGCTCGCGATCGATGGGCGGCGGATCGGCCGGCGGCTTCTCAGGACGATCTTTAGCAACCGGGAAGGGATCGTCATCGGGGAAGCGATCGGGGCGCGGCCTGAAGGCATCGAGGTCAGGAGGTGGGGCCTGGGCGACCGGCTTGTCCTCCTTGGAGAGGTTCGTTATCAGCGTAATAGTACCGGCCAGGGCGACGATGCCGAAGAGACCAAGGAGGAGGTACAAGCGAATCCGGTTAGGCGCATCCTCCTCTCGTCTCCGCCGCGGCCGTCTATCCGGATCGCCTGCCGGCGTCTTGCGCCGTGGACGAGTGGGCTTCTCGTCTTCGTCAGTGTCGATGAATTCGGGTTCGGGCGCGACACGCTTTCGCGGCGGTGGCGTCTTGCGTGCCGGCTCGGCCTGGATTCCCGCGCCGGGCTGAAACGCGGTCTGGCATTTCGGACAGCGAATCTTCTTCCCTTCCGCAACCGGAAGGGACAGTTTGAGAACGGCGCTGCACTCCGGACACTTCAATGACGATACAGCCATGCGAGTTGGCCTCTCGGTCTGTCGTGGAGAAAAACGATTACGAGTAGTGATTGATGATCGAGTATGCCGGTTGGTCTGTCAAGAGCCTGGCGGTCGAATAGCATCCCGCATTCTTGCCGCTTGCGGCTTAGCGGTCCTCGCTCTCCAACGACTGCCCGGTCAAACGCTGATACGCTTCGAGGTACTTCTCGCGCGTCCGCGTCACCACCTCGGCGGGCAGGGACGGCGGCGCGCTATTCTTGTCCCAGCCGCTCGTCTCCAGCCAGTCGCGCACGAACTGCTTGTCGAACGACGCGGGATTGCTCCCCTCACAGTAGCCATCCGCCGGCCAGAATCGTGAGCTGTCCGGCGTCAACGCCTCGTCAATAAGGATGAGCGAACCATCGGGGAGCCGGCCCCACTCGAACTTCGTATCCGCGAGCAGGATGCCGCGCGAGCGGGCATGCTCCGCCGCCCTGCGATAGATGGCCAGGCTTTTCTCCTTCAGTTCCGTCGCCGTCTCCAAACCAACACTGGCGATCATGTCGGCGAAGGGAATGTTGACGTCGTGTCCGCTCTCTTCCTTCGTCGCCGGCGTGAAGATCGGCTCGGGCAACGGACTCGCGAGCTTCAGTCCTGCCGGCAGCGCGATGCCGCACACCTTGCCCGACGCCTGATACTCCTTCCATCCCGAGCCGGCAAGATAGCCGCGAACGACGCACTCAATCGGGACCACCTCGGTTTTGCGGACCAGCATCGTTCGGCCGTTCAGCTCATCCGCGCGCTCCATGAAGGCCGGCCCCATCATGGCAACGTCGGTGCCGATCAGATGGTTGGGTACGTCGAGGAAGTCGAGCCAGAAGAGCGTCAGAGCGGTGAGGACGCGGCCCTTGTCGGGGATGGCGGTCAGCAGCACATGGTCGAAAGCGCTGATACGATCGGTGGCCACGATGACGAGTTTGTCGCCGAGATCGTAGACGTCGCGCACCTTGCCGCGACGACAGGGATAACCGGGAATGTTGCTCTGAAGCAGCGGCATGGCATACCTCGCGTGGAAGACGACGGGGCCAGTATACGACTCCGAGGATCGGCGCGGGCTGAGCGGACGCCGATGCGCCGGGTGCCTATGCTGTCATCAAGATGGGCGCGTCCGCCTTCTTGGGAGAGTTCGCGATGTCTGACGAGGTTCCTCCAACGCTTCAGCCGGTATCACGTCCAAGCACGCAAGCGCCCGATCCCTTGCCCACTGCGGACTTCCCAACCCTTCAGACCGCTCATGCACCCATCACTGAAGGCCATGCAACCGGATCCTTGTCCCCTTTCCTTGACCCAGGGGATCGGCCGCGCCTCATCGGCGGCTACGTCATCGAGGACGTCCTTGGGAGGGGTGGGATGGGCGTCGTTTATCGCGCTCGCCAGCCGGGACTGAATCGCCTTGTCGCGCTGAAGATGATCCTGCACGCCGATCACGCCGGAGACGACGAACGCCAGCGTTTCCAGCGTGAGGCGCAGGTGTTGGCTCGGCTCCGGCACGAACACATCGTGCAGGTGTACGAGGTCGGCGAACACGAAGGCAAGCCATTCCTCAGCCTCGAACTCATCGAGGGCGGAAGTCTCTCCGAACGTCTCCGCTCAGGCCCGCTGACGGCGATGGAGGCCGCGGTGATGCTGGAGCAACTCGCTCGCGCCATGCAGGTAGCCCACGATGCCGGCGTCATCCATCGCGACCTCAAGCCGGCGAATATCCTTCTTGCCGCTTGCGGCTTAGCGGTTCCCGCTTCAACCCATTCAGCGGAATCCGCTAAGCCGCAAGCGGCAATCCCCAAGGTTACCGACTTCGGACTCGCGCGCAACCTCGGCGAGACCGGCCAGACTCAGTCGGGCGACGTCCTCGGAACGCCTTCCTACATGGCGCCCGAACAGGCACGCGGGAAGGCGTATGCCGTCGATGCCCGCGCCGACGTCTACGCCCTGGGGGCCATCCTCTACGAGTGCCTCACTGGCCGGCCGCCGTTTCGTGCCGCGACCGTGATGGAGACACTGCAACAAGTGCTGACGCAGGACGCGGTCGCGCCCTCGCGCTTGCAGCCCTCGGTGCCGCGCGATCTTGAGACCATCTGCCTGAAGTGCCTGGAAAAAGAGCCGGAGCGACGCTACCTCTCGGCAAGAGACCTGGCCGAGGACATGCGCCGCTTCCAGGCGGGCGAGGCCATCGTCGCCCGACCGGTTGGACCGCTGGGACGCGCCGTCAAGTGGGCGAAGCGCCGGCCCCTCGCGGCGGCGTTCCTGACGTTCATCGCGATCTCTCTGAGCGCGGGAATCGTTGGGACGACCTGGGCCGTCGGCAAGGTCCAGTCCGAGGACCGCATCAGCAAGGAACGCGATCGCGCCGAACAGAACGAGGGCCTCGCCCTCGATGCGAAAGGCCGCGCGGAGGAAGCGACGGTCAAAGTCCAGGAGGCGCAACAGGAGTTGCGGAAGGAAGCGGAAATGAATCGCCGCCTGCGCGCCAACCTCAGTATCGGCGCTGCCGAGAACGCCTGGAACGAACTCGCTCCGACCATGGCCCTCAAGGAGTTGAGTGAGGTGCCTGGACCCTTGCGCCACTGGGAGTGGCACTATCGCCAGCGGCGCTACCAGGGCAGTCTGTTCGCACTGCCGCCGCAAAAGCAAGCAGTGACGGCGGCCGCATTCACGCCCGATGGGCAGGGACTAATTACGGCCAGCCTGGACGGGACGGTGAGCCGTTGGCATGCGCGGACGGGAGAGTGGCAATCCAGCTTCTCCGTTCCCCTCGCTAGCAAGCAGGAGGTCGCCCTGAGCGTCGATGGCCGCCGCCTCCTCTGCTTGAACAAGAGGAACGTCGCCCAACTCTGGGACGTGCAGAAGAGAAAATCTCTCCGCGAATTCGACGCCGGCCCAGGAAGTGAAGTCATCCCGGGAGGGTTCGTCAACCTGGCTTTCAGTCCCGATGGCACACAGGCAGGAGTCTACTGCAAGGACGCACAAATACGGGTCTGGGACGTGGAAACCGGGGCCTTGCGCGGCACGCTTGCAGCGGGGGCTGCTGGCTATCATGCCTTCGCCTTCAGTTCCAACGGGCAGAAACTCGTCTTCGCTAACATCAGCACCATCCAGTCCTGGGACCTGCGCGAAATGCGGCTGCTAAAGAGTGTGGTCCCCGAGCAGCAGCAGTCTCCGGCCAGTCTGGCCCTCAGTCCGGACGATCGTTGGCTTGTGGTCGGCTACATGCTCGGAATGGCCGAGATTCGCGATCCGGCCACCCTGCGGCTCGTCTGTAAGGCGCGCATGGATCGGTTTCAAGTCACGGGGCTGGACTTCAGGCCGGACGGTCAAGTCCTCGCCTCCGGCGGCCTGGAAGGGACGATCAAGCTCTGGGACGTCAGCGCCTGGAAGGAGGCAGCGGAACCCAGCCCGGCCCTCACCTTCAAAGGAGCGTTGACCGTCGCTCGGGTCGCGTTCCGTCCCGATGGCCATTTTCTCGCTTCGGGCCACCGCGATGGCACCGTCAAGATCTGGAACGCTCAACGGCGAAGCGGCGACGTTGTGGACGTGGGCGTGACAGACGTTTCCGGGATCGCCTTCAGTCCAAACAACCGTCACCTCGCCGCCTGCGACCGCCATGAGGGAACGCTTGTCGTGTGGGACGCGCTCCAGGCCAGGCCTGTATTTAAGGATCGCCTGCGCGATGTGGAACTGAGGAGCCTGACGTTCAGTCCGGACGGCGGCCTGCTCGCCGTCGGCGCGATGCCGAGGGGAAACCGCGCTCAGCCGGAAGACTGGAGACTCCGCCTCTACGATGTGCGCGACGGCCGGTTCGTGCGCTCGCTCGGGGGCCACGCTGGCGGTGTCGCCGCCGTCGCGTGCAGCTGGTATAGGAGCAGCCGGCTGCTCGCTTCCGCCGGTCAGGATCGCACGATTCGCCTGTGGAACATCGATACGGGAGCGCAGGTCGGCGAGCTGAAAGGCCATGAAAACAGCGTGATGGGTCTTGCCTTCAATGAGACGGGAACGCGCCTCGCTTCGGCGTGTGAGCAGGGGCGCATCAAGGTGTGGGACGTCGAGGCGCGGCGTGAATTACTGGCGATCAACCAGAGGATCAGCGTGCCGGCACCCTGGGGGAATTTTCCCTTCGCATTCAGCCGGGACGGCGACTGGATCGCGACTCGGGCCTCCTCGTTCTCTCAGGTGCAAATCTGGAACGCACGAACTGGAGCGGCCGAGTTCATCCTCGACGGCCATCAGGGAGGCGAGATTTTCGCGCTCGCCTTCACCTCAGACCGGAAGCGGCTTGCCTCGGCCGGCAGCGAGGGGAACCTTCGTCTGTGGGACCTGGAGACACGCCGCGAGTTGCTGTCGCTGCGCGATCACGAGGCCGGAGTACTGTCCGCCGCCTTCAGTCCCGACGAGCACTGGCTGGTCACGGGCGGCTACGACGGCAAGGCCCGCCTACACAACGCTCAACCGCTGCTGAGTCTGGACGCTCCACTGACGGCCGACGAGAAGCAGTATCGCGCGAGCCGAACCGTTCGCGATCCCGCGTATCACCTGCGCGAGGGAAGCCGTGCGGAATCCGAGGGACGATTCGTAGGTGCCGCGGCCCACTACGGCCAAGTCCTGTTCGACCAGCCCTGGGACGCCGGCCTGCACATCCTGCGTGCCGAGGTGCTGACGCGCGAGAAGCAGACGGCGCTCGCCGCCGTCCACTATCTAAACGCGGCCCTGTGGCGGCCCGCGGGACCATTCCGGGTGTCGGCGTTTACCGCACCGCGTGAGGGCGAGGAAGCCGCCAGGGCCGGCGACTGGACACGCGCGTCCGGGGCATTCGCCTTCGCGCTCGGACAGCCCGGCGCGATGGCCCAGGATGCCTACGCCCTGCTGCTCGTGCAGCGGATGGCGAAGCAGGAGGAAGCCGCCCGACGAACCTTTACCGAGATGCTGCGCCGTTACGGCGGGCCGCCGGCGCCTGCCGTCCACTTTCTGCTTCTGGGAGGCGGGGCCGTCCCCTGTTCGCCCGAAGAAGGACGGCGGCTCGTCCAGCTCAGTGAGCTTCAGGTGCAACTCAACCGCAATCTCTGGTCGCTGCACTGGCACGGAGTCGCCCTGTATCGAGCCGGCCGCCATGCGGATGCCGTCTCGGTCCTGGAGGACAGTATCAAGTTCAAGGGAGCGATCGTGCCACCGGAGACTCTACTCATACTGGCGATGGCACAGCGCCGCCTCCACAAGATCGACGAGGCTCGCCAGAACCTCAGCAAGGCTGAGGAGCAGGCGAAGAAAACGGTGAGTCAAAGCTGGCAGGAGGCTGCGCGGATGAGTCTTCTCCTGCGTGAGGCGAAGGAAGTGATCGAGGGAAAGCCGTAACCGAGGGACTCCCAGCAGCCCTCGACCCCAGCCGGACAAGGACAATCGCAAGGGATCCAGGGAACGGACCCCATTCGATTCCCACCAAGTACCAGGAAGCCTCTATTTTCTCCTATACTCCTCTCTGATTTTTCACCGCCGTCCATTATCATGGAGAGGTTCGTTTCGTTGCATTGCGCGTGCGCCACACACACCCTGTGAGCGTTTTGCGTCCTCCGTGCGTCCCGAGGCCATCATGACCCCTTCTTCCGTCTCCATTCCGGCACTCTGGCTGGACGATCTCGAACAGGCTGCCGGCTCGCGTCTGGACTGGCTCTGGCCGGGCTACCTGGCCGCCGGCAACGTCACGCTCTTGACGAGCCAGTGGAAGGCGGGCAAGACGACCCTGCTTTCCGTGTTGCTCGACCGCATGAAGACGGGCGGCACCCTGGCCGGCTTGCCGGTGCGTCCCGGCAAGGCGGTGGTGGTCTCGGAGGAGTCGCCGTCGATGTGGCTGGAGCGGAGCCGTCGGTTCGACTTCGCAGGCAACGTCTGCTGGCTCTGTCGTCCCTTCGCCGCCAAGCCGCGTCCGTCCGACTGGGTCGGCCTTCTCGATCAGCTTCTGGCCCTGCATCATCAGTTTGGCCTGTCGCTGGTTGCGATCGATCCGCTGGCCGCGTTCCTGCCGTTCCGCAGTGAGAACGACGCCGGCGAGATGCTGGCTGCGCTGTTGCCCTTGCAGCGTCTGACTACCGAGGGCCTGTCGATCCTGCTCCTGCATCATCCGCGCAAGAGGGGTGGCACCGACGGCCAGTGCGCGCGCGGCAGCGGCGCCCTGAGTGGTTTCGTGGACGTCCTGCTGGAGATGCACTGGCACGGCGAGGCCGCGAGTGAGGACCGTCGCCGCCGCCTCCTGGCCTGGTCGCGTCACGAACAGACGCCGCGCCAGCGCCTGATGGAACTGACCGCCGATGGCCGCGATTACATCGTCGTGGAGGAAGCGGAGGCCGAGTCCGAGCAGCCGATGCGTCTGGGGTTGTGGCAGGTGCTGGAGGACGCGCGGACGAAGCTGACGCGTGCGGAGATCGTGGACGAATGGCCGCCGGAGCAACGGAAGCCCAACGCCGCGTCGTTGTGGCGCGTGCTGGAGCGGGCGGTCGAGCGAGGCGAGTTGAAACGTGACGGCACGGGAGTCAGGCACGATCCCTTCTGTTACTGGTTGCCGTCGCTGGAGGAACGCTGGCTGACCGATCCGGTCGCGAGTCTGCTCGAAAGAGTCGCGGAGGCGACTCGCCGCACGCCGAGCATGCTGTCTGGCGAAAGAGTGTCGTGAGAGCGCGTTGGAGGACGAATACCGGAAGGGCCGGCAACAGATCAGCTAACTGAAGGGTCTGGCTCAGTCGAGGGACAGCGACTGGATGAGTTGCTCAAGGATGGATGCGACGATACGATGCAGGAATGGAGGCCGTCATGATCGAATTGACCGAACAGCAAATGCAAGCACTGGACAATCTGGAAGCCATCCCCCGCGAATCGTCAATCCACGGACGAAGGAGACGTTCATCTTGCTCCGCGTTGACGAATACGAGCGCCTCAAGGAAGACGAGTACGACGACAGCCCCTGGACGAGCGAGGAACTGCAGGCCCTGGCCTGGGGCGCGGGCAAGTGGATTGGCTGGGAGGACATGGACGAGGTTGACGAGATCCCGGAGAAACCATGAACCGGGCGACGTGATTCTCGTCCGGTTCCCGCACCCGTCTGGTCTGCGCGGGAAGAAGCGGCCGACCGTCGGCGTGCCGGTGACGATGCGCCGAGTTTCGTCGGCGGCCTCGAACAAGTAGTGTCTCCGAAAAGCAGAGATACCCGAGTAGTGCGAGATGCCGGAACAAAATGCGACGACGGAAGATGGCGAATTCGAGGCAAGACTCATGAAGGTTCAATTCAGTTTGACTCAGAGCGTGTTTGCAAAAGGCGTTTTCAGGCTGTTTTTCTCGGGCGTAGTCGTTTGAGCATCAGATGGATCATGGCGATTCGTAGGAGTGTTTCACTGACCCGAGGATTCCGTTCGTAATCCTTGCTGAAGCGACG
>JBBRIK010000086.1:0-10167 GCA_038221045.1 Gemmatales bacterium | reverse complement strand
GGGTGAGGCTTGCTCTGGGCGTCCTCGAGCTGGACGAGTTCGCTGGTCCAGATTTGCTGTTCCTTCTGGTCGTAGTACAGCGGGCCATTCGTGATATCGACCGTGAGGTCGTCGCCGGCGGACAGCGAACGGCGATTGTTGACGATCTTGATGGTCTTGCCGGTGATCTGGGCGGCGACGATGCGGTGTTTGCCCATGTCGGAGACAGTGCGGATGGGCTGCTCGAACGTCAGGTAGGCAATCTCGCCGCGAATGGTGTTGATCTCGGGAGTGCCGTCCTCGCCCTTGGTCTTGCCGAACAGAGCGACGCTGATCGGCGTCAATTTAACCCGGCCGTCAGGCTTCATGATCTGGAATTCCTTGGCGGCGAGGACGATGCCGCGTTGCGGAACTTCGATCTTCAGCGGCCGCTTCAACTCGGGACATTCCGGTCCGAATGCGGCTTCAAGTTTGCGCGCCGTGCCGGTCGGACTGTGGCTCACCGGCCTGACGATCTGGGTCCCCGGAAGGGGATAGTAAGCCTCGGGGAGCGGCGGCAGGCCATCGATCATGCCGAGTTGCTGGGCGTAGACGGCGTAACCGCCGGCCGACAACACGATGCCCAGAGCCAGCAGGAGAATGCGTTTCGGAGTCCACACGATTTTGCCTCTCCCCACTTGCGTTTCGCGCTAGTTGCCGCGCCATAACCCCTGACACCGCAAGATGCGCTCGATTGTCTCGCGGACCGCTCCGCGCCCCCCGCAACGCAGGGTGACGTGATGCGCCGCCGCCACGGCTTCGGGGCAGGCATCGGCCACCGCGACGGCCAGCCCCACCAGCCGCAGCGCCGGCACGTCGATCACGTCATCGCCGACGAAGGCGACCTGTTCCGCAGCCAGTCCGCGCCGGGCCAGCAATTCCTGCAAGGCCATTCCCTTGTCGCTGATTCCCTGAAGGATCTCGTCGATGCCCACCTCGCCGGCTCGCCGTTCCAGCACCGGCGAGACCCGGCCGCTCATCAGGGCGGACTGCTTGCCGGCACGCCGCCAGAGCGCCAAACCCAGCCCATCGCGGACGTGAAACTCCTTCGTCTCCGTCCAGCCGGAGCCATCGGCGGCAGCGCTCTGGGCGATACCGCCCGCCGTCAGGACGCCATCGACGTCCAGCAGCAATAACTCGATCCGCCGGCAGCGCTCGGCGAGCGACAGCATCGGGTCCCCCACCTTCAGGCGACCTGCGCATCGACGCCGTCCCGGCTGGCCACGGCGGGGAACAGAGCGATCAGGTCCGTGACGTCGAGCAGGCCGGCGGGCTGCCCGTCGTCGTCGATGACGGGCAACTCGCTGATTTTGTGTCGTTTCATGATCTCGACCGCCTCGCCCACGCGCGAGCCTAACCGGGCCGTGAGTGGATCGCGTGTCATCACCTCAGCGATGGGGTGATCCAGGGCGTCGTCCCGGCGGCGCTCGAAGAGTCGCGCCAGGTCGCTGTCCGTGAACAGCCCCGCGAGCCGGCCGCCCTCGTCCAGCAACATCACCGCTCCGGTTCGCCGCCCGCGCCGCGGCGACTGGGCGAACACCTCGCGGACTGTATCGGTGGCGGAGGCGAGCCGCAATTCATGCCCCTGGCGCATCACTTGCTCGACCTTGAGCAGCTTGCGTCCGAGACTTCCTGCCGGGTGATAGCGGGCGAAGTCCTCATGGGTGAACTGTCGCAGCCGGCTGAGGACGAAAGCCAGCGCGTCACCCAGGGCGATCATCGCCGTCGTGCTGGCGCTGGGGGCCAGGCCAAGGGGGCAGACCTCGTCGAGTGGGCCATAGACCAGGGCAACGTCGGCCTTGCGGGCCAGGGTGCCGTCGCGGTTCCCGGTCAAGGCGACGACGCCGCTGCACAGTTGTTGCAGGGGCGCGAGCAGACGGACGATCTCCTCGCTCTCGCCGCTATGAGACAGGATCAGGGCGACGTCTTCGGGATGGACCATGCCGAGGTCGCCGTGAACGGCGCGGGTGGCGTCGAGGACGTAAGCGCGGGTGCCGGTGGAACTCAGGGTGCCGGCGATCTTCTGACCGACGTCCGCGGACTTGCCGGTGCCGGTAATGGCCAGCCGGCCTGGACAGGTGCGAATCAGGGTGACGGCTTCGAGAAACGCGTCATCGAGCCGCCGAGCGACAAGGTGAAGGGCGGACGCCTCCGCTTCGATGATCTCGCGGGCGTAGCCGAGCAGATCGTCCGGCGGCCCAAGTGGCTCGGGTTGAAGGAGTTGCAGCGGCATGCTCACATCCTTGTGCGTCGCCGTCTCTGAATGAGGGTATCGCGTCGGCTTCGACCATAGCAAAAGTCATGAGAATTGCAATCGCACCCATTCGTTATCGGCAGGCAAGAGCGTTCCTCGTTCCCACGCTCTGCGTGGGAACGGCTTCTTCGACGCTCTGCGTCACGTCAATTGGGGAGACGACGCAGAGCGTCGAAGAACACGTTCCCACGCAGAGCGTGGGAACGAGGAAGCGCACTCATTCGTTATCGGCAGGCAAGGGCGCTCGCAATATCGAAACGCCAGGAGCGAAGTACCCCAGGGATGGAATCAACACCGCCTTGCCGCTTGCGGCTTAGCATTCACCCCACCCCGCAAGAGGGTTATTTCCCCCATCTTTCCCAAATGGAGCATTCTTTTGACGGGATTGAGCGGACGGCTTTATAATCATGATGGAGGACCACTGCCACACCATCAACCCTTCCGGTCCGGTGCGGGAGCGCGATTCCATCGTGAGGTGCCTATGCGGACAGCTCGACTCACAACCCTCCTCTGTAATCCTCAGCGAACGACAAACCGTTCGAGCGGAGCGGGATTGCTGGCGTGGGCTGGCTTGTTGCTCGTCCTGAACCTCGGCGCCGTCTCCCTCCGCGCCGATGAACCGGAGGCGGCGGGCCGATTCGTCTCGGTGCCGCCCACGCCCAGCGGCGATGCCATCACACGCCTTCTGCAAACCATCGAGGCGGAATTCGCGCGCTTCAATGCCGTCAACCGCGATCGCCCTCTGGCGCAGAAACAGGTGTTCAAGGCCGTCTTCGACTTCACACCCGAAGGCAAGCCCAGCCGCAGCGACGATTATGAGTTCTCTCTCAAACTCGCCAACGGCATTCGCAAACTGCAACAGGACGGCGTGCAAACGATCGGGTTCGTTCATGGCGACGTCTCGCGTCACTCCGTCCTGCCCGTGCTGGCGTGCCAGCAAGTCGTGTTCTCGGCGCGAGCGAAGCTCGGTCCCGTGACGCGCGACGGCGAACGCATTCCCGAGGATGTTCGCAAGGCCTACGAACGTCTCGCCGTCCGGCTCGCTGCCAATCCCGATTTGGTGACCCGTTTCTTCGACCGCGACATGGCCATCGTGCAGTCGCGGCAAGGCGGCTGGGTTGATGCCCGCAAGGCGAAGGAGGCGGCGGGAGGCCGGCCCCTGTTCGAGCAGGGAGACGCAGCCGTTTTCGACTTCAACAAGGCCCGTCAGGCCAACCTGTGCGAACTCGATCCGCGCGAAGACCGCGATCAGGTGGCGGACGCCTATCGTCTGCCGCGATCCAGTCTTCAGGAAAATCCCCTGATCGAGCGAATTGTCGCCTGGAAGATTCCCGTCGAAGGGGAAGTAACGGGGGCGCTCAAGGAACGCCTCGAACGGCGGATTCGCCGGGCGATCAAGAACAACAAGGCGAACCTGATCGTCCTCGAATTGAAGTGCCACGGCGGCGACACGGCAGCAGCCAACGGCATCGCCAAGCAACTGGCCGCGCTCAACCTGGACAACCCCGAACGGCCTGTCATCACCATTGGCTATGTGACGCAGCAGGCCGGCGACACAGCGACGATCATCGCTCTGGGCTGCAACTACATCTTCATGGACCCCTCCGCCACGCTGGGCGGCTTCGGCAAGCTGCTGGTGGATCGCAACCCGGAGGGCCTCAAGGCGATCGGCGATGGACTCGAAGACCTTGCACGTCAACGGCATTATTCGCCGGCCCTCGTTCGTGGCTTCGTCGATCGCAGCGGCGACAACCTCTTTCTGGTCAAAGGGGCGAAGGGAGCGAGCGAGAAGGCCATCCTGACGGCGGCGCAACTCGACCGGGATCGCAATGAGCGTCCCGGCCACTGGCTGATGCCGGCGACGCCGATCCCGATGGACGAGCGCGGATTCGTGCTGCTGCCGGCCGGCGCAGCGAAGAACGACGAGCCGACGGCGTTGAATCTCGGGCTGGCTTACAAGGTCGGCTCGCTCGACGAACTCTACAGCGAATATGGGCTGACGCCGTCGCAGGTGAAGGTTTCCGGCGCCGACTGGCTTGAGGATGTGGCGGACTTTCTACAGCAGGAGTACGCGAAGGTTCTCCTGTGGACCATTGGCTTCACCTGTCTGCTTCTCGAGTTGAAGATGCCGGGCGTGGCCCTACCGGGAGTGATTTCGGCCATCTGCTTCGTGCTGTTGTTCTGGTCCGCGTCCAAGGGGATGGGCGGAGAACTGGCCTGGCTGGCAGCACTGCTGTTCCTGCTTGGCCTGGTTCTCTTGGGTCTGGAAATCTTCGTGTTGCCGGGCTTTGGCGTCTGTGGTCTGAGCGGGATCCTGCTCGTACTGGGTAGCATGGCCCTGTTGACCTATGGGAAATGGCCTCAGGATGGCGGGGAATGGGTGGGACTGTCGAAGAACGTGGCACCGTTCGGCCTGAGCCTGGTCGTCGCGGTGGCGCTGGCCGTCATTCTGGCTCGCTATCTGCCGTCGATCCCCTATTTCAATCGGCTGCTGCTCAAGCCGCAGACCGAAGAGAATGAGGGAGCCGTTGCGGAGCTCGATCCGGCCCAGGCCAGGATGGCGGCACTGCTCGGCGCGATCGGCGTTGCCGCGACGCCTCTGAGACCGGCCGGGAAGGTGCAGTTTGGCGATGAATATATCGACGTCGTCACCGAAAGCAGTTATGTCATGCCTGGAACGCGCGTTCAGGTCATCGAGATCGAAGGCAATCGCGTCGTTGTCAAGGCGGTGTGATCGCCCTAGATTGATGCAGGAACGCCACTCTTGCTCCCCTCGCCCCCGCTTCGGGGGAGAGGGGTGTATTCTGTTTCGTGAGCCGCAGGTAAGACCCCTCACCCCCAACCCCGAGTCCCCGAAGCGGGGGCGAGGGGAGCAAGAGAAGGAGTCAACCAAGGACGAATCCGCATGCCATCGAGTCTGAGTCTGGCGTTTGTGCTGATCGCGGCCGGGTTTTTGCTGCTGATCGTTGAATTGTTCATTCCCTCGGCCGGTATTCTGTCCATACTGTCGACCGCACTCATCATCGTCGGTATCTTTCTGGCTTTCATGTACGACACGACAACCGGGCTGGGGACGCTGGTCGGTGTTGGCATCGCTCTGCCGGTATTCGTGACGATTCTGATGAGCTTATGGCCCAAAACGCCGATCGGGAAGCGTCTGTTCCTGGCCGCCCCGGACGAGAACGCCACGATGGCGGCCCTGCCGGAGTATCAGGAACTGGAACGCCTGCGCGGCCAGATCGGTCAGGCTCTTTCGTCCCTTCGCCCCGCCGGCGTCGTCGATTTCGGGGGACGCCGGATCGATTGCGTGACGGAGGGGCTGTTGGTGGAAAAGGGACAGACGGTACGTTGCGTCGATGTGAAGGCCAACCGCGTCATCGTCCGGCCCGTGGAGAAACCGAACCTCAGCACTCTGGAATCAACGGATTTCGAGTGATAACGTCTTTCCTCGCCGCAAGGCGATCCCCTCATTCTCGGCTGCCCAGTGGAGACATTCATGATGCACATCTTGTTGGGTCAAGGAGATGTCGATTGGTCGAAGAACGTCGGCTGGATCGTCGCGGCCGTTGTCGGCGTGCTGGTGCTGATCTTCCTGCTCATCTTTCTCAGCTTCCTCAGGTTGTGGATTCAGAGCTTGCTCGCGGGCGCCAAGATTGGCATCCTCGACATGATCCGCATGAAACTGCTGAACCTGGATTATGGCTTGATCGTGCGCCAGAAGATCGCTCTGGTACAGGCCGGCGTCAAGGTGCAGACCCAGGATCTGGAGGCGCACATCCTGGCCCGAGGCAATCTGCAAAAGACGGTGACGGCTGTGATCGCGGCTCACAAGGCGGGCCTGGATCTGCCCTGGAAGGTGGCGGCCGCAATCGACCTGGCCGGCCGCAACGTCCTCGACGCGGTCATGGTCAGCGTGTATCCGAAGGTGATTGACTGTCCCGATCCGTCCAAGGGCCGGCCAACGCTTGACGGTGTCTGCAAGAACGGTATTCAACTCAAGGCGCGAGCGCGCGTGACGGTGCGAACGAAGCTCGAACGTCTGGTCGGTGGAGCGACGGAGGAGACGATCATCGCCCGCGTCGGCGAGGGTATCGTCAAGGCCATCGGTTCCGCCGAGCATCATACCGATGTGCTGGCCAATCCGACGCTGATTTCGCAGGCGGTGCTGAACAACTCGCTCGACGCCCAGACGGCTTACGAGATTGTGTCCATCGACGTGGCCGAGATCGACGTGGGAGCGAACGTCGGTGCCAACCTGCAAGCGGACCAGGCGGCGGCCGACCTGCGTGTCGCGCAGGCCAACGCGGAAAAGCGCCGCGCCCTGGCTGTCGCGCTGGAGCAGGAGATGCGGGCGAAGGTGGAGGAGAATCGCGCGGCGGTGGTGCTGGCCGAGGCAGAGATACCGCTGGCCATCGCCGATGCGTTCCGCAGTGGCCGCCTGGGCGTCATGGAGTATTACAACCTTCGCAATCTGCAGTCCGACACGGGCATGAGGAACGCCATCGCGACGGCGAGCGGCGGCAACGAACGCGGCGATCGGCCGCCCTCTTAAGTTATCAGTTGCCAGTTGCCAGTTGCCAGTTGGAAGAGATCCATGCTGGCAACTGGCAACTGACAACTGGCAACTGGCAAAAGACTGGCACTATTATGGAAATCTTCATCATCCCGCTGATCGCTCTGGCGGTCTGGGTCCTTCAATACGTTTTCAAGACGCCGGAAGACAACAAGCAGCAGCTCGGACGAGGAGGCAATCCAGCCGGGCCGCGCCCGAATGTCAATCGGCCGCGCCGGCAGGTCAACGACCTCGATCGCTTTCTGGAAGAAACGCGCAGGCGCAAACAGCAGGACGAGAGCAGACCGGTCGTCGCCGAGGCGGTGGGCGGGCAGCCGCCCGATCGCGCCGAGGCTGTGGAACGAGAACGACGCGCACAGTCAGCCCGACCCCAGCAGCCTCAGCCGGCACGGCCAGCGCCACGCCCGGAACGCCGCCCGCCGCGCACTCCACAGCAGACGCAACGCCGGCCTGCAACGAGTCCACCGCGCGAAACGATCCCTCCCGTGATGCTGGAAGCGGTCCTCGTCGAACCGATTCGGCCCGCTTTCACTCCGATCACGCACCCGCCGGAGCCGCCGCGCGAAACGGCTCGCTCCCGACGGGAAACCACTCCTGTAGTTGCCTCGGTCAAATCGACGGTCTCGCTCGGCCTGGTGGATGTGGTGCAAATGATCCGCCAGCCCAGGGGAGTGCTGGCCGCCCTTGTCCTTCGCGAAATCTTCGATCCCCCGCTGTCACGCCGTCGCTGAATGAAGTGAGGAAGATGAACGTCTATCTGATTCGCCATGCCGAGGCCGTTCCTCTGGAACAGAGCGGCGTCAACTCCGACGCTGACCGTCCCCTGACACAGACGGGGCACGCCCAATGTGCCGACCTGGCCGCTGCCCTGCTGCGCCAGGGAGTGACCCTCGATCTGGTCCTGACCAGCCCCTATCTTCGCGCCCGCCAGACGACCCAGGGGCTGCTCGACAACTGGAGCGAGCCTCGTCCGCGCGTCGATGAGTGTGAGGACCTGGCACCCGAGGGCAAGCCGGCGAAAGTAGCGCGAACGCTGCGTAAACTGAAGCTCGCCCATGTGGCCCTGGTGGGTCACATGCCGGACCTCGCGGAACATACGGCCTGGTTGATCGGCAGCAAGATGTCCCGTCTCGTCTTCGAGAAGTCGGGCGTAGCGTGCCTCGTTTTCGACGAGGCGCCCGACAAGGGAGCGGGACGGCTCCTCTGGTTGGTGACGCCGGACTGGTTCAAGCAGTGTGAGGAGGAAGGAAAGGAACAGGACGCTCCGGTTGAGCAGCCCGAGTGAGAGAGACGTCGCCTGACCATGCTCCCTATTGGCCTTTGCTCTCAGATCGCCTGCATCGCGGAGGCATCCGCTCCCAAGTTCGGGAACGTCCATCGCCACCGCGATTTCGAGGATGTCCGCTATCTCGATTTCCTTTTCAGCGCCGCCGCCATCGCTCCGGTGATGGAGGCGGCTCCGTCACGCCGCGTCGGTGAGACCATTCTGGAAGCCGTCCGCGCCACGCGCCAGATCGTGCGAACCAACACAAACCTCGGCATCATTCTGCTACTCGCTCCGCTCGCCGCCATTCCTCGTGAGCAGGATATCCGCGCCGGTCTCGAACAGGTTCTCGATACCCTCGACGTCGAGGACAGCCGGCTCGTCTATGAGGCGATTCGTCTGGCGAATCCGGGCGGCCTGGGGCGCTCGGACGCACAGGACGTGCGTGAGGAGCCGACGCTGCCGCTTCGCGACGTGATGGCCCTTGCCGCGGAGCGCGATCTGATCGCCCTCCAGTACGTCAACGGCTTCCGCCAGGTGGACGAAGCACTGCTGATGCTTCTCCAATCGTCGGGCAAACTCGAAGAGGCCATCGTCGATTGCCAACTGCGTCTGCTCGCCACACATCCCGATAGTCTGATTGCCCGCAAGCGGGGAGTCGAGGAGGCCCTTCTGGTCCACGACCGCGCTCAGCAGGTATTGAGCGGTGAACTAGACCGCGACGTATTTGACGCCTGGCTGCGCGAAGAGGGACACGCTCGAAATCCGGGGACGACAGCGGACCTCATCGCGGCCGCTCTGTTTCTGGGTCTGCGCGAGGGACTGATTTCCCCCGCAAGATTCGACGCCCCTCTCCAGCAGGGAAACAATCTGGAATAGCGGGGTTAGTATTTCGTCTGCTAGAGTCAATTGAGGAAGCCCTCGTCCCCGCTGTGGAGAGAGTGCCAAACGCGCTCGGGAACTGACCCAGGTGATTGTGACGATGTGATAAGAGGACAGGCACATGACCGCTAACAACATTCCCATCTCTGAGACTACCCTGGCCCGGCTGCGAGAACTGGCCCGTTGGTCCGGTAGTACTCTTGACGATGCGCTTGATCGCGCCATCAAGGACCAGTACGATCAGCAATTCTGGCCGGCTGCCAACGCCGGCTACGACGCTCTGCGGGCCGATGCCGCAGCCTGGGCGGAAATCGAGGCGGACCGGAAGCTCTGGGATAATACCCTCATGGACGGCCTGGACTCCTCAGAACGCTGGACTGCAGAGGGGGACGTGCTGCCTTCCTCGAAGGAGGAAACCTCTGTATGAGCGGCGGATCAACTCCCCAGCGCGGAGAAGTCTGGTTTGCGGATCTTGAGCCGACGTTCGGTCACGAACAGGGAGGACGCCGTCCTGTCCTCGTTGTATCCGTCGATTCGTTTAACAGCGGACGGTCCAGCCTCGTGGTCGTCTTGCCCATTACCTCTCGCGTCCGCCCGTTGCCCTTGCATGTTCCCATTAACCCGCCCGAAGCAGGCTTGCGGCTCCCCAGCGCAATCTTGTGCGATGCGCTTCGCTCGATCGATCGACAACGGCTCCTCGATTGTTGGGGAGCGATCACTCCTGTCACCCTGGGTCTGGTCGAAGACTGCCTGCGTCATCTTCTCGGCTTGTAATCGAACCCTGTCCCGCGCCCGAAAACCCTCTCCCTGGCCAGTACAATAACCTCGTCGGTTCGGCTTTCGTCCGCGAGACTCTTCATGAACGATCTCAACGAATTGCGCCGCCAGGCCCTCGCTCGCCACCTGCGCCAGCACATCAACGGCGAGGTCTGCTTCGACGAAACTACCCGCCGCCTCTACTCAACCGATGCCAGCATCTACCAGGTCGAACCGCTCGGCGTCGTCATTCCACGCACCGTTGAGGATGTCCAATCGGTCATGCAGATCGCCGCCGAGATGCACGTTCCGATCACGGCCCGCGGGGGCGGCACCAGCCTTTCGGGACAGTCCATCGGCCCCGGCATCGTTCTCGACGTTAGCAAATACCTCAATCGTATCGAACACATCGACCGCGAG
>JBBRIK010000085.1:0-10197 GCA_038221045.1 Gemmatales bacterium | reverse complement strand
AGAGCAACCCGTGCCGGTGGCAGCGTGAGGCGGCGTTGCGGGAGCAGTTGCGTGGCCGCTACTACGGGTTGAGCCAAGTAGTGGCGGCGGTGGCGGCGGATGTCGTGCGTGCCAGCAGTGTGGTGGAGAACCTCAACAGCCGGCTGCGCGGCTACTTCTTTTTGCGGCGTGAACTGGGCTCGGGATACCTGTCGTTGTTGCAGTTCTTTTTGAACCATCGTCGTTTTCTGCGCAGCGAGCATGCGGAGCGTGTAGGGAAGAGTCCGGCAGAGTTGCTGACGGGGCAGACACATCCGCACTGGCTGGAATTGCTCGGCTACCAGCGCTTCAAGCGTAATTGAACGGCAGGCCGGAGCGGGCCTCGGGAAGCTGCCTCGCATGGGCGGCCCCGGACAGGGTCCAGAGTGTTACCTGAAAAGGGCCTGTTTTGAACCATGCCATGCCGCAACCGTGTGGTCAGACGGAAGTGGTGAACTGTCAGCACCTTCTGGCGAGTCGTTGGCGGACTGCAAATCCGTCATACCCCGGTTCAATCCCTGGAGGAGCCTCTTTCAATTCTCGCTGATGGGAGCGGTCGAGGGAGCGCAGCCAGAAGGCTTCAGCGTCAGCGAGTCCCTCTCGATCGCATCACCCGCCTGTCTCGCCGAGTTGCTACCTCTCGGCAGTGAAGATTACAGTCTGCCCCATCCTGTTGTAACAATTACGCGGTTTGCTCCCACCCTCCCGCCCCTTTCCTTGCGTCATTGAGTGACGTAAACTCATATTAGCACTACCCTTGCAACTAAAGCGTTCAGAGCCTTCCGCTCGCGGCACGATGGTTGCACTAAGGGAAAACCGTGATGACGAGGACAACCTCGACATCACGACGGGGCTGGAACAGAAGAGGTGAGAGCCGTCCGAAGCCGACATCTTCGGACGAAGGTTTCGGACGGCTCCTCACTGATAACAGTTTCTCCTCATTCTCCATCGAAGAGCATCCCGCCTCTGATGGAGTTGAAACCTCGGATCGAACGACCCCGATCCGGGCATATATTGTGGAGAGCGAGACGTCGTCCATGAATTCTCCCCCGACCCAGTATGGTCGGCGTCTCCCTCCGCTCCTCTGAATGGGCCTTGGGCCGCTCCTTCTTCTTCAAAACCGCGCCGACGTCGGCGCGGTTTTTTCATTTCCATCGTCCTGCCTGGATCACGCTCTACAGGATGCCGTACTCCGCGAACACTTCGCGAACGCTGCGTCCCTTTGCCAACTCGTCGCGGACGCGGTTCTCTCCCTGCACCTTCTCAATCGCCTTCTTCAATGCCGACGCCGCCAGGTCGCGCGGTACGACCACGACGCCGTCGATGTCGCCGAAGACAAGATCGCCCGGTTGAATCACGCAAGCGCCGATGCGGATTGGCTGGTTGTAGTGGATCGCGTCGAGCCGGCCCTTGGAGTCGAGCGGCGAATAGCCCGTCGCGAAGACCGGAAAGTCCATGGTCAGGATCTTCGAGGCGTCGCGTGTCAGGCCGTCGAGGACCACGCCGACCGCCCCGTGTGCCCGCGAGGCTGTCGAGAGGAGTTCGCCCCACAGTGCGCTCGATGTGTCGCCGCAAGTGGTGCCGATCAGCACGTCGCCCGGCTTCAGCGAGTCGATGCACTCCATCTCGGCCGCGTAGGGATGGGCCGGCTCGGCGGCGACCGGCACAGCGCACAGCGTCACCGCTCGTCCGAAGACGCGCCACTGCGGATTGAGCGGCCGGACGTTCGGCGGCAGCGCGTTCGCCCGGTGTCCAAGTCCGTCCAGCACGTCGGCCAGGACCGCGCTATAGAGTTGATCGCGAAACGGAGCGTACTCTGTCAGAAGATCGCTCATGCTTCCCTCACTGCATGGTAGTCCGCAACACGGCAAACAGACGTCCCAGGTCACTGGGCCGATAGTGTGCGTTTAGTCCGCTGGGGCTGGGCAGCACCCAAAGGATCGTGTCGCCGATTGTATGCGGCTGGCGGCCAAGGACCGCCTCCGGTCGATGAAAGGCCGTGCGATACGCCGTCACTCCCAGGAGGGCCAGACACGCGGGACGGTGCCTGCGTACCTTGCGCACGAGCCGGCGACGGCCTGCGATCAACTCCTCGTCGCTCAACTCGCTCGCCGCCGTCGTCGCCCTGGCGACGATGTTCGTCAGCCCGTAGCCGAGGGGCAACAGCATTTCCTCTTCACAAGGAGCGAACAGACGCTCGGTGAAGCCGCCCGCGTGCAGGGCGGGCCAGAAGCGATTGCCGGGCCGGCCGAAGTGATGGCCGATCGCCGCCGAGTAGAGACCGGGATTGATGCCGCAGAAGAGGACACGCAGCCCCGGACCGATCAGGTCGGGAAGTGTGCGTTCGCGAGCCGCTTCCAGGTCGGCCCTGGTGGGACGTTGATGTTGCATGGGGGGACGCTTGCGGCTTTGCAGTCGGTCTTGCAAAGCCGCAAGCGGCGAAGAGCTCACTTCACGGGTTTCTGGCGATCGATTGTCACCACGGTATGAATGCCGTCCTCGCGGAAGCGCAGGTCGGCGCGGATGGACCGCAGTTGCTCCAGCAAGCGCGCGAGCGGCGCGTCCTCGGCCAGCGTCTTCCGCAACGTCGGCTTGCGTGTCGTTCCGTGCCGCTCGTTGACGACTTCATCGCGCGAGGCGTCAAGGCGATAGGCCGACCCGTCGGGACTGACCGGCACGAAGCCGAGATAACGATACGCCGCCTCCTGCTTCCCCGACTTCTCCGGAATCACGCCGCAGCGATAGAGCGTCTCCCACAGCGGCAGGTTCTCCAGCGCCTTCTGATTCATGCGCGATTCCAGCCCCATCCGCAGTAACTTCGCGGATTCCCTCGCGGCGGCGGGCGACAGATAGAGCGACGTGTTGACCGGCACGCTCCTCGCCTCGCCTTTCTTCCGCGCCTCCATCTGATCGACGAGACTGTGCAGCATCTTCTCGTTGAGTGCGAGGTAGAAACCGCCGTCGATCATGGCATAGTAGACGGCGGGCTGGAAGCGCTTGCGTCCCTCCTTGCCGTCGAGTTTGAGCAGTTGCTGCGTCACGGCGGCGCTGGCCTGCACGCGGACAATCGGCACGCCCTTGTAAGTCTTCTCCAGCGGTTCCCACGTCAGTCCGCCGGGCAGCGAGAGCGTCATGGCCGTGCGAAACGTCGCCAGGGTCACGCCGAACGTCAGCGGATTCTTGATGTCCACCCCAAGGACGAACGGCGACTCGAACGCTAGCCGCATCATCTCGTCGCTGTCGATGTCCTCCAGCCGTTCAGCCCGTTCGGACAATTCGATCATCTTGCTGAAGGCCGGGCTGTCATCGACTCGCACAAGGACCCAACTGCCGATGGGTCCAAGAGCGCCCATCAGGATATCGACGGGATTGAGGCCAGGCGCCGCAGCCTCCTCGCCAAACAGGCCGGTACGGTCCTTGATGTTGGGCGACATGTGCATGACGAACTGAAACAGCGTGTCCGGTGAAAAATGACCCGGATCGAGCCGGAATGTGCCGCCGCCGCTGAAGCGGCGCAGGCTGTCGTACTTGCTGTTCTTCACCAGGGGCAGGATGTAGGTTTCGACCTTCACCTGTTTGTCGCTGACGCTGAAACGCATGCCGACGGGATCGAAGTATTGACGCCACAGGTCGAGATATTCGAGGCGAAAGCGGTTGTACTGCTCCTGCTCGGCCTGCGTCACCTTGTCGAGGGGCAACTCGATCAGCGGCGTGGCGAAGTGGATCGTGTTGTACGTCTCGGAGTGGGCGGCCTGTCGCCGGGCGTCCCACACGGCGGGCTTGCCTTCCGGCATCGGCAACTCCTCACTCTTCAGGTTCGCCCCCGCTACCGTCGTCTTGTGGGAGTCAGGGAGTTTGCCCGTCTCCCAGGCCGTGAACAGCGCCCCGTGCGTCAGCATGTAGAACGACGTCAGCGCTTCGAGCCGGCGTTTCTCCTTGATCTTGCTGGCCGGCCCGACCAGTTGACGGATGAACGCATCGGACAGGAACAGGAAGCCGTCCTCCTCCTTGTCGTCCGCGCGAAAGACGGTCCGCATGTACTGGAAATCGAGGGCTTCACTCAGCCGCTTGATCTTGCCCTTGTGGGCGTCGAGGACGCGCCGCAGTCCGACGGGAGAGTTGGAGCAGATGACGTAATCATCGACAACGGCGCGATGGAGGCTGACCTCGCGCAGCGGCGTGACGAAACTCTCGATGGCGATGTCGAGGTATTCGCTCTTCGTCTCCTTGAGATCATCGCCGTGCTTCTTGCGGGCGCTGTCGAGGAACTGCTTGAGACCGGCGAGGAAGATGTCCTTGTTGTTGACGTGAAAGACGAGGGTGAGATCAGACCCTTCGCGCAGATAGGGATCGCTGCCGGTGACGGCGACGCCCTTGAGCAGCAGCGATCCCGCGCGCCGGCCGAGCATTCCCTTGCGGAGACAGAGTTGCTCGAAATAGCGTTCCTTGATGCGGAAGTCCCGGTTCTGGAACGCGGAGGATTTCCCGACCATGTCGCCCAGATCGAGGAGCTTGCCGGCGTTCTTGAAATGCAGGTAGTAGTTGTCGTGCGGGATGAGTTTTGCGAGCGGTTCGTCCGCGGGCTTCTTGCCGGCCATCATCTTGGCCCAGGGATGCTCGGCGACGTCTATCCCTTTCACCTTGCTGATTTCGACCGTTCGCTTGCCGTCCTCCTTGGTGGCGACGCTGTTCATGCGCCGCAGGGCGAGCGCCTCGGCAATGGCGGCGGTGCCGGTCGTCATGTCGTAGAGACGGCGTAGGCCATCGTCGCTCTCTGCCTTCCTGTCCATCCAACGATACCTCGTTTCGGTGAAGGTCCTTGTCAGCGGTTTACCATCGCGCTCCTCTACGACGGCTCGCGTCACCTGATAGGGCACCATTCCCTCGGGGATGACGCGATTGGGGACCTTGTACTTCCGGACCGTGGCCTCAGCGGCGACACCGTGGAAGCCGAAGTTGCCGCTCACGGGCTGCTGGCTCATGAAGTAGGCCACCTGAGCCTCGGCCCAGAGTCCTTCGAGATCGTCGCGGACTGGAGGTTCGACCCGTCCCTTCGATTCCTGCTTCTCCAGGCGCGCCTTCGCCTCCTTGGGGAGCGCGACCTCTTTCCCCTTCCGCAAATCGAGCGTGAGGTTCGCCTCGCTCCAGGGCGACGGAGGGGCTTTCCGCTTGCGTCCAGAGCGTTCAGGTTCGTCGGGCTTATCGTTGAGAGAGAGGAGGATCAACTTGATCTCGTCCTGCCCCTGCGCCTTGCCAACGAATTCCGGCGACTCGACGGGAACCGGTTCGCGAGGCTTCAAGGGTGCCGGCTTCTCACCGCTCTTCTTCTCGGGTTCCGCGGCGTCCGGGATGTTGGGAAAGGCCGATCGCGCATAAATGTGGCGAGCCTTTCCATCGGGAGAAACGAGCCGGACGTCGCTCCCGGTCGTCTCGCTGGCAAGCGCCAGACGGACGTGGAAGTAGGTGACGTCTCCCACCTTCTGCGTGCGCAATTCGCGCACCTTGACGGTATCGGCGGCATGAACCGGTATATGCAACGCGAGAAGGGGCAAGAGGAGCAGGCAGTATCCTGGACCCGACATGAGTTCCTCCTTGAGAGAGATGGACGGCACTGCGGGACTATTCTAGCGATCCGCCGCTGGCTGTACCGCTTGCGGCGTAGCGGTCTCCTCCGCTACGCCGCAAGCGGCAAAGAGGTCACTTCGACGGTTTCTGCCGCTCGACGGTCAGGACCGTGTGAATCCCGTCCTCGCGGAAGCGCAAGTCGGCGCGAGCCAATTTCACCTGCTCCAGTACACGCGCCAGCGGCGATCCCTCCGCGAGCGTCCTCCGCAGCGTCGGTTTCCGTAACGAGCCATGACGCTCATTGCTCACCTCGTCCTTCGCCGCATCGTAGCCGTACGGGGAGCCATCCGGACTGGCCGGCACATAACCGAGATACTGATAAGCCGTCAGCGCCGCCTTCTCCTTCTCGCGGACCACGCCACAGCGATACAGGGCATACCAGATCGGCTCGTTCACCAGCGTCTGCTCCTGAATCTGGTTCTCGAGATAGCGGCGAACCAGTTCGCTCGCCACCTTCGCGGCCGCCGGCGACATGTACAGTGAGCTGTTGACCTCGACCGTCTTCGCCTCGCCCTTCTTGCGCGATTCCGCCTGGTCGATCAGATCGTGCAGCATCTTTTCGTTGAGCGTCAGGTAAAACGCGCCGTCGAGCATTGCATAGTAGATGGCCGGCTCGAACGCCTTGCGTCCGGGCCGTTCGCGCTCCACGAGGAACGGACGCAGCGCGGCCAGCGATGGCTTGATACACACGATCGGCACCTCCTTGTACGGCTTCTCCAGCGGCTCCCAGGTCACTCCGCCGGGCAGCGACTTCAGCACGCTCAGCCGAAAGGCCGCCAGCGTCACGCCGAACGTCAGCGGGTTCTTCACGTCGATGCCGACGACGAGGGGCATCTCGAACACCTGCCGGGCGATGTCCTCCGTGTCGATGTTCTCGCTGCGCTCGGCCCTCTCCATCATTTCGAGGAGTTTGCCGTAGACCGGACTATCATCGAGCCGAATCATCGCCCACTTGCCGATGGGATCGAGTCCCCAGGCCAGCAGGGTGCCGAGGTCCATCTCGCCGCGTCCGCGTCCGAAGCCGAGCAGCTCCTCGCGCCGCTGCACTGCGGGAGACAGGTGCATCATGTACTGAAGAATCGTCGAAGGCCCAATGGCGTTGACGTCGAGGCTGACCGTCCCGCCTCCGGTGACGCGGCGCAATTCGTTGTACTGGCTGTTCTGCACCAGCGGCAGAATGTAGGTGTCGAGCTTGATCTGCCCTTCCTTCAGGCTGAAGCGCATGCCGATGGGATCGAAGTATTGCCGCCAAAGACCCAGGTATTCACGGCGAAATTGATCGTACTGCCGGGCCTCTCCCTCCGTCACCTTGTCGATGGGCAGCTCGACCAGCGGCGTCGCGAAGTGGATGTTGTTGTAGGCGTCCGACAGAGCGACCTGACGCGCCGCGTCCCAGGCGGCGGGCTTGCCCTCCGGCATGGGCACTTCCTGCGGCTTCAGGTTCGCCCCGGCCAGCACGTCGCGATGCGCGACAGGCAGCTTGCCCGTCTCCCAGGCCGTGAACAGCGCTCCATGCGTAATCATGTAAAGAGACGTCAATGCCTCGATACGTCGCTTCTCCTTGATCTTGCTCGTTGGCCCGACCAACTGGCGAATGAAGGCGTCCGAGAGGAAGACGAAGCCATCTTCGCTCTTGTCGTCGGCGCGGAAGATCGTCCGCATGTACTGGAAGTCGAGTACCTCGCTCAGCCGTTTGCTCTTGCCCTTGTAGCAATCCAGCACGCGGCGCAATCCGGCCGGCGAGTTGGAATAGACGATGGTGTCGTCGAAGGCGGCGCGATGACAACTGACCTCACGCAGCGGCGTGACGAAGCTCTCGATGGGGATTTCGAGATGCGTTGACTTGCTCTCCTTCAGCGCCTCGCCGAATTTCTGGCGGGCTTCCTTCAGAAAACCCTCGACTCCAGCGAGGAACAGTCCGGGTTTGGTGACGTGGAAAATGATCGTGACGTCGCTGCCCTCGCGCAGGTAGGCATCGCTGCCGGTGAGGACGACGCTCTTGATGACGAGAGGCCCGAGGGTCCGGCCAAGGCTGGTGCTGCGGAGGCAGAGTTGCTGTTCGTAGCGCTGCTTGAGGCGATGATCGCGGCTGGTCGCTTGCCAGGCGGTGTTCAGTCCGGTGCCCCACTCGTCGAGCAGATCGCTCAGCTCGTTGAACGAGTTCATGCTCTTGAAGCTGACGTAGTAGTTATCGTGTGGAATCATCCTGGCTAGCGGCTCGTCGGCTGGTTTCTTGCCGGCCATCATCTTTTCCCAGGGATGCTCGTCGATGTCGATGCCCTGGACGGTCTTGATATCGACCGTTCGCTTCTGATCGTCGGACCCGAAGACGCCGGCCATGCGCCGGAGGGCGAGCGATTCGGCGATGGCGGCCGCCCCGGTCGTCGTGTCGTAGAGGCCGTGCAGGTCGCCGTCGAGGACGTTCACACGTCGAGCCGGATTGCGCCATCCTTCGTTGCCTCGTCCCTGTTGCGTGACCAGGGCGGGGACGAAATACTTGCGGGCCGTCGCCTCACTGGCCAGGCTGTAGAAGCCGAAATCGCTGACTTCGCCCGAAAGAGTGGCAAGGGCTTCGACCTGAGCGGCGGCCCACAAGCCTTCGAGGTCGTCGCGGACAGGATGCTCTGTTGGCTTCTTCGGCGCGGGGCCGGCTCGCCGGACCGTTGCCTCGGCAGGCGGCGCGACTTCCTTCGCCTTCGTGAGATCGAGCGACAGCGTCGCCTCTTCCCAGCGCACCTGATCGGCGAAATTGCGGCGCGAGCCGGGCAGGATGCGGCCGAGCCGGCTCTGGCGCGGATAGAGGAGCGTCAGTTTGATCTCGCCCGTCGCCTGTGTCTTGCCGACGAATTCGAGGCCGTCCACCGCGACGGGTTGTCGAGGCATGGGAGGTTGGTCCTGTCCCGGCTTGTCGTCCCTTACCGGTGCTCGAGGATCGTCCTCGGGGCGAAAGCGTCCTTGCTGCACTGCTTGTCGCTGGTAGAGGTGCGTGACCTTGCCGTCCGGGGAGACGAGGCGCGGTTGGAGCAACGGCTCCCTGCCGCCCCAGGGCCGCCATCGGCCGCCCGTTTCCGCATCCGAAAGCATGCGGCGAGGCGTTTCGAGCTTGAGGTGGATGTAGGCGACCTCGCCGACCTTCTGGGTCCGAAATTCGCGCACGGCGGGCGCGTCGGCTGCCTTCGAGTGAGCGGTGAGGACGAGCAACCCCAGCAGGGGAATAAGGGAACGAGCCATGGCGGATCCTCCGAATGGGTGAAGAAGTGTGACTGTCAGGCTATCCCATTCGGACACGCATGCGAAGCGAAATGTCACAGGCGGAAGAGGGAGCGATGGTCCTCTCGCTCAGATCCCAGACGTCGATCGTGCTAGAAGACCGTTTCGTAAGTTCGCCGCCAATGGATTGCAGCCCGCTGGCGAACCATCGTAGCCGCAAGCGGCTCGCTTGCGCGCTGGAACGCCGCGAAAGCCTGCAAGCGAGCCGCTTGCGGCTACGAGCAGTCGTTGCGAATTCACACGAGAAGAGCGGTCTATTCGTCGTTCTTGGAGGCGGGATTGCTTCGATGCGGCGTCGGCTTCTTCGGCGGCTCCGCGCCGCCGCGCAGCTTCTTCCGCGCTCGTGACAGGATGGGGCCGATGGTGTTCACTGGGATGTTCAATTCGATGCTAATCTCTTCGTAGGATCGGCCTTCGAGATAATACATCGCCACCACGCGACGCTCCTTCGCCGGCAATCGCCCCAGGAGCTTTTGCACTTCTTCGAGGCTCTCCAGGCCGACCTCGGCGCGCGGCGGCTGGGTGACGTCTTCCTCGGACACATCGCGCGTCTTCGCCGGCTGCACCTCGGCGGCGGCGGCCCGGCTGGCCATCTCGTGAACGCAAATGCGCCGGGAGATGACGACGAGATAGGTCGCGAGACTGCACTGGCCCTTGAACTGGCGCAGGACGTGGTAGTCCTTGGCGACAATCTGGAGCAGCACCTCGGCGGCGATGTCCTCGGTGTCTTCGGGACGGAGCGTCATGCTGCGGAGATGGGCCGTGTGATGGATCGTGTGATAGATCAACCCCAGGAAGCGATCGACAAAATCATTCCAGGCGCCTGTCTTCTTGGTGAGACAGCGCTGGAGCAGTTCCTTGTCCACCTTCGTCAGTGCCACGATCGAGGACTCCAGTGAGCGTTCTGGGGAAGAGGCGGACGGACGCCTGTTATTTCTCCCCCATCTTACCCGCTCGTGGACGCCGATGGTAGTCCTGACGGCGAAATTGTTGCCTGACTAACGATCTGGCGCGGAATAATTTCTGCCGGTCATGACAGGATCGGCGTTCTCATGCACTGTTATCCTTCCAGAGAACCCCGTTGCAGGCGACGTTGGAGGTGACTCATGCCGGTTACTGATTTCCATCCTTCTCGCGACGAACTGGAAGCTTTCAGCCAGGGAACGCTGGCCGACCCGCTCTGTCCCGCCATCGAGTCGCACCTGGTGGAATGCCCTGTGTGCCAGCAACGAGCCGCCGAGGTGCCTTCCGATCCTTTCGTGACCCTGCTTCGCTCCGCTCGCG
>JBBRIK010000084.1:0-10231 GCA_038221045.1 Gemmatales bacterium | reverse complement strand
GGTCTATGGCCCTCGTCTCCCTGACGCTGCCGCCGCCGCGAAAGACCCTGTCGGCCGGCGCGAGATTCCTCTTTTCACCCTGGAGGGCGTGCGCGAGGCCGACGTCACCACGCACTACTTCTCGACCGAGGACAAACTTGGCCTGAGCATGTTGCGCTTTCTCCGCGCTCCCTGCGACGACGTCGTCCTCATCGTCCACGGGCTGACGACTTCCTCCGACATGTTCATCATGCCGGAGCATTCCAACCTCGTGCAGTATCTGCTGGACAACGGCTTCAGCGACGTGTGGACCCTCGACTTCCGCATGAGCAATCGGCACTCGTACAACCTGGCGGCCCACCGCTACAACATGGACGACGTCGCCCTCTATGACTTCCCGGCGGCCCTGGCCGCCCTGCGCCAGCGCGTCGGCGGGCGGCGCATCCATGTCATCTGTCATTGCCTGGGATCGGTCTCCTTCATGATGAGCCTGTTCGGCGGGGCCTCGACCGGCATCGCCAGCGTCATCAGCAACAGCGTTGCCCTGACGCCGCGCGTCCCCTGGTGGTCGCTCGTCAAGCTGACCCTCGCGCCGTTCTTCGTCGAGTTTGTCCTGGGTTTTCCCTACGTCAATCCGCGCGGCAGCGAGGACCCCGGCCTGACGCGCGGCAAGATGCTGGCCTGGTTCGTGTCCCTGTTTCATCGCGAGTGCAAGGTGTCGGCCTGCCACATGCTCAGCCTGATGTGGGGAGCGGGCCGGCCGGCCCTCTACAGTCACGACAACCTCCACGAGGTGACGCATCAGCGTGGCGGCGACCTCTATGGCGGCGTCGGCCTGCACTACTATCGCCATGTCCGCCGCATGGTGCGGGCCGGCTGCGCAGTCAAGTACAGCCCGCGCGATCCGAAGTATCGGTCTCTGCCCGACAACTACCTCGCCAACGCCCGCGACATCCTGACGCCAGTGCTGTTCATGACGGGCGAGAACAATCGCGTCTTCAAGGATTCCAACGTGGTCTGTCATCGCCAACTGGAGGAACTTGTCCCTGGCCGGCACGAATTGCATGTCTTCCCGAAGTACGGTCATCAGGACGTCTTCATGGGCAAGAACGTCCACCTCGACGTCTTTCCCCGGCTGCTCGAGTTCCTGAACAAGCACGGCCCAAAACGTAGCGGGGTGTGAATCGCGCCGCTTGCGGCTTAGCGGGGTGCGTGCGAAGCCGCAAGCGGCAAAGAACCACTACTCACCACGCTTCGCCCGCCGACGGGCCTCGCGTTTCTCCGCCCATGCCAGCCAGCGATTTAGACGCGCCTGCTCGCGCCGCGTCTGCCGCCATAACTGATCCTGCAAGAACAGGGCGGCTTCCGCCGGCGTCTGTCGCCGCAGTCCCAGGTAGCCCAGCACACTCGTCACCACAATCAGCCCCAGAACGGACAGGGACAGCAGCACCACAAGCTGCCAGATCCTGTCGTCGATGCGGACGCTCAATCCAAAGGGCAGATGCGCCGCCAGATCGCTTCGCGCCGAGCGCCGTTGCACCCACAGCAGCAGATACTGAGCCAGTACCGTCGCGATGATGGCCGCCGGCACCAGCTTGCCGAGTTCGCGGGCATCGATCAGAGAAGGCGAGCGCTTCGGCTCCAGCACGGGGCCGAGCTTCGGAACGCCCGACGGGGTCTTGCCCGGCGAGGGGCCGCGGCGCTGGCGGTCAATCGGGAAAATGGCACGGGTCACACCGAGAAGCCGATAATAGGCGGCGATGTAGACCACAACCGCGCAGGCGAGGACGACGTCGAGCATCAACTCGGGCCGGGCCAGTTTGGGGAAGGGGTTGTCGAAGAAGCCGATCGGACGCGGTGTCGCGGTGAACAGGCTGATCAGAGTCAGCAACAACCCCGTCGCCAGCCGCAGCGGACTCACCCCCAGACGATCCGCCTGCACCAGCCAGAGGAAGGAGAGGAGGAAAAGCAACCCGCCGGCACGCCAACGCGTCAGCGCCAACAGCACGCCGATGACGACAGGCAGAAGTGCGTCCGTCCCCATCCCTCGAGCCATGAGCGGCAGAGCCAGGACGAGCGCACTGACCATGCAGACGATCGCGTAGAACCGCGTCCCCGGCGCGAGAGCGTCGGTCCTCGGCTTCGCCGCGACAGGAGGAACGTCGCTCATCGCCGCCTCCTTCGCTGGCCGCGCAGGCGGTCGAGGCGATCCAGGATCGACGGCACCGGATCGCCCTCCGCGGCGCTGACGACCGGCACTTGCAAGCGCGCGAAGGTCTTGCGAATGACCTGAAACGCCTTCTGATAGCGGCGCGTCGTCAGCTTCCTGATGTACTTCTTCACGTCCAGGGCTGTCTTGATCGAAGAGCGCTGAAGAGCGGCTTGCTCCTCCTCGCCGCGGCGCGGGAACTCGACGTCGGGCGGCCAGGGGATGACCACCAGCACCTGATGATGCCGCGACAGGGCGACCTTGACGGCTCGCAGCAGCGGTTCGAGATCCTTCTCCAATTCGATCAGATCGACCATCAGCACGAACAGTTCGTTGTCGTGTCCCTTGCCGACGGCGCGAAGCAGGGCGGTCGTCACCCGTTCGAGCTTCTTCGTCGAGCGGAAAAGATAGTGGCCGTGGTCGTCGAACAGCCTCGGCGTGTGCGGGACGTGATGTTCGTTGAGGAAGCGTTCGAGGTGAGCGCCGAGATGGTTGTCGTCCTCGAGCAGCAGTTCCAGCCCGCCGGGGCCAAGGTCGTAGCGGCTGGCGAGCAGGGCAGCCATCTGCTTCCGCATGCGGGCCAGTCGCCGTCTCGATGGGGAAAGCAGCAGCGGCAGAGAGTCGCGCCACAAAGCGCACCAAAGCGGGTAGACGAGACAGGCCAGGAGGAGAATCGCGATGAGATACGGACCTTGCGGAAATAGAAGCTGAAATTGCAACTCGTCTGAAAGGAGGTCGAATGGAAGGCCGCGAGGCCACAAGATTTCCACTTGCCAGCCCTCAGGAGCGAGAGCAAAAGAATCGACGAATACTTGAAGGATGACCAGGACGATCAGAAGATAGAGCAAGGTGACGAACGGCAGGACGAGCGCCCGGTACAGAAACCCGAATGGGGAGACTCTTTTCACCCAGTGCGAAGGAAACGGCACCAGGGCCGCCAGCCAGGCCGGCATGTGGTTGACGCCCGACGCCAGCAATTCGGGATAGACCTCCCGGGCGAAGGAGTAAGCCAGCGGCAGGTGCGTCTCGATGGGGGCGACGCCCGCGCCGGCGGGCTGGGCGGCAGCGTCGGCCAACTCATTGAAGACCTGGACGAGGTGACGCCGGCTCCGGGCCGGCTTGAGGATCGTCGTTTCCTCCTCGTCGAACAGACACAGGCCGGTCAGGTCGCGGCTGGAGAGATTGGCCTGCGTGACGCCGGCGGCGATCTCGACGAGCCGTGTCAGGGCGTTGCTTCCCGGCGGACCGAGGCGGACCGACTGCGACACATCGACGAAGAGCGTGCAGCGAACCGGCACCTCGCTCTCGTACTCCCGGGTGATGAGCCGGTCGCGCCGGGCCGACACCTTCCAGGCAATCGTCTTGGGCGGGTCGCCGGGAATGTAATCGCGAAGATCGAGCAGTTCGGAGCCGGAACCGGGACGATGCAGACGATGGATTCCTGGCGGCGGCAGCAGATTGAAGCGCTTCGATGCCGCCGTCTTGCCCTCGGCATCGACCAGCGGCGGCAGCACGCGATACTCGGCTTCGAGGCGGACAAAGGCGACGTGATAGAACAGGCCGTTCAGGTCGGCCATCTGGACGCGGACGCCCTCGAACCGTGCCGCTCCCGGCCGGGCTGCCCGGACGCGATAGCGGACCTGCAATGGCTCGTCGGCGCTGATCGGCCCTTCCGCGTGCGGGACGCCATCGACGACTTCGAGGGCGAACGGCGTCGGCTCCTCGAAGGCGATGTAGGGCAACCCGAAGCGGGCGTCGAGGGTCAGGAGCAGCCGGACCTCGAAGCTCCGGCCCGCCCACAGACTGGTCACGGGGCCGCGATCATCGCGCAGTTGCCGATACAGACGCAGGCCGCGAACGACCCACTGGGCGCGGAAGGAGAAGAGTAACGCCTCGCTGGTGAGCCAGACGACGAGGGCCATCCCGATCAGGGTGAAGATGGGTTGTCCCAGGGCCAGGCCGAAGCCGAGCAGCAGCACGGAGACGACGAGGAGCCACCAGGCGCGGCCGGTCAGCATGGCTCATCTCCGGGCGACAGGACCAGGAGCCGAACGCGGCGCGGTTTCGAGGACGGGGACGCTGTGGATCAATTCATCGACGATTTCCTCGACGCGCTTGCCCTCGACCTCGGCCTCGGGACGAATTATGAGCCGGTGCGACAGGACGCCTCGGGCGACGGCGTGAATGTCTTCGTGGGTGAAGTAGTGCCGGCCATTGAGCAGGGCGCGGGCGCGGGCGCAGCGGAGCAGGCAGAGCGAGGCGCGCGGGCTGGCGCCGAGCGCGAGGTCAGGATGATTGCGGCTCGCCTCGGCCAGATCGACGATGTACTGCATGAGGGCGTCGGTGCCGTGGACCAGCGGCAACTGGCGCTGGATATCGAGGATGCGTTCGGCGGTGAAGAGTTGGCGAGGCACCTCGACGGGAGCGCTCTGGAGCTTGAGCAGGTTGACCTCGCTCTCGCGCCCCGGATAGCCCATCTCGACGCGGAGCAGGAAGCGGTCGAGTTGGGCTTCGGGCAGACGATAGACGCCTTCCTGCTCGACGGGGTTCTGCGTGGCCAGCACCATGAAGGGCGTCGGCAGCGGCAGCGTGGCCCCCTCGATGGTGACCTGCACTTCCTGCATGGCCTCGAGCAGGGCGGACTGGGTCTTCGCGGGAGCGCGATTGACCTCGTCGGCGAGCAGCACCTGACAGAAGATCGGCCCCTGGCGCAGGACGAACTCGTTGCTCTTGCGGTCGAGGATGTAGGTGCCGGTGACGTCGCTGGGCAGCAAGTCAGGCGTGAACTGGATGCGCTGGTAGTGTGTGCCGAGGACGCGCGCGAAGGTCTTCGACAGGGTGGTCTTGGCGACGCCCGGCACGCCTTCGAGGAGGACGTGGCCGGCGGCGAAGAGGGCGATAAGGAACTGCTGGGTGACGTGTTCCATGCCGACAACGACGCGGCCGATCTCGGCGATGGTGTTCTCGCGCAGCTCGCGCATCTCCTCGGCGAGCCGGCGAATATCGTGTGCGTCAGTGGCTATAGTGTTGGTCGGGATCATGTCTGCCAGTGGTTCGGATACAGGTCTTGCCGCTTGCGGCTTAGCGGTCTTCCTCCGCGCTACGCCGCAAGCGGATTCTGTTCGATCTTGAGGTGCCCCGCGTCAATGAGCGCCCGAAGCTCGTCGAGCCGATGGAGCAGTTTGCGGAAGTCGGCCTGCGACAGCCGGCGTAGCGGCTTTCCTCTTGCCGCGCGCCAATACACCTGCACCTCAGTGCGCAATCGACGCCGACGCCACCAACCGCCGTTGGATTCGACGCGCGGCGGCACCTCGCCCACTCCCTCAAGAGGATGTCCCGGAAGCCCGGCGAACCACTCGCGGATCGCCTCTCGGGCGTACTCGCGCAGGGCGTCGCTGATGAGAGCGGAGCGCTCGCGCAACGCCAGCGTCGAGGTCGCGGCCCGCAGCCGGCTTCCAAAGGAGACGAACGTCGCCCCTAGCCCCGTCCCATGCGATGCCCGGATCAGCCGCGACACGCCGAACAGCGCCAGAGCAGCGGTAGTTAGCCCGATGAGCAGAAGATAGTAGTTCTCCGGCCTGGGCCTCGGAAACGGAAACTGCCCGGAAACGTGATTGATGCCCTCGATCAGCGTCTCGTCCAGAAAGTGATCCTGCTGATGCTTCTTCTGAAGTTGAAGTATCAGATCGTTGAAGGCCGGGGCGCGTCCGCGCAAGAACCTCCTCAACGCATCCTCCGGCTCGCGCAGCGGAGTGTCGAGTTCCGACTGGATCGCGCCATCCTCGATAATCAAGACGCGATCGCGGCGCTGATCGCGAAGCCATTCGATCGTGTTGAAGGCGAAGTCGAGGTTGCCGTTGTCTTCCTGAAGCAGCATCTCGTTGATGAAGACGCTGTGATCGGACAGCATCAGCAGCCGGCTCGTGCCGATCTCCCGGCTGACGGCGAAGCGCCCCGGAAACGGGGATTGCCGCGGGAGTTGTCCCGGTGCGGCGTACCAGCAGTGGCGGGGGAACTGGGCCAGGACCTGGACGTCTGCCGCTCCCTGAAACCGAAGCAGCGAAGAGGGGCGATTGGTGACGATGCGGAGCGGCTCTGCCTTCGGTCCCCCGCCATTGTCCCAGAAGAGAGGCGGATCGCGAGTCGCCGTCGGTTCAACGATGATGCACTCGCGCAGTCCAGCTTCCCGGCCGCGATAGATGAATTTCTCGTCTGGCCCGCGACGGTCCTCGGGGATCCAGGCGCTGACGCGGTCTCCGGCCGGAGCATAGCCGCAGATCGCCCTTACCTCGGGGTCCCCCACGGCATGATCGCTCGCCAGCAGCACGCCGCCTCCGTTCTGGAGAAACGCGGCCATTCCGCCGGGCACCTGCCAGTTCGACCGGCCCATGTCATCCGCCGGCTTGCCGATCAGGATCAACAGCGTCCGCTCGGGCGCCTCGGCAAGCTGCTGCCACTGCGACAGGGCGGTGAACTTGCGGTTGGCCAGGAGACGGCGAAGGACGTGCGTGCCGGTGCGGAAATCGTCGCCCTGGGCCAGCGCAGTCGAGGGCGAGGGCGACAGCGCCAGGCCGGCGACGGTCAGGCTCAATAGAAGGGAGCAGCGGGAACGACTCATGCCGCGGCGGCTCCCGCGAGGTAAGTGAGATCGCGGCGGGCCGCCTCCATTTCGGCGTCGCTGAGGGCCTCGTCGGGGGGAGCGTAGCGAGCGTGTTCGTACAGGCCGGCCAGTTCACCGGCCGCCCGCCCGCGCTGGCCGGTCAGATCGTCGGCCCCCATGCGGCTCGCGATATCGACATGGTTGGCCGAACCAGCCTGACGGCCCAGCAACAGCAGGGCCAGATACTCGAAGGCCTTGACGACGTCATCGCGCGTCCGCACCGCTGCGGGAGCGACCGGCCAGGGACCGAGCCGCCAGCCGTCGCCTTGCGGTCCGACCCAACCGCGCGAGCGGGCCAGCAGCACCAGCGCCAGGACAATGACGCCCAGCAGCACGACGCCCAGCAGGATCGAGCCGAGGTCGCTTCCGGAGGGCATCGACATTCCGCCTTCAAACGAAGGCGGGCTGAAAGAGAGGTCAAAGCGCGGGGGGGAAATGTTGACGTCGCGCAGGAACCCATCAAGGCGAAGTCCTTCAAAGCTGGGCAGCAACTTACCCGTCAGCTTTTTCGTCTCCTGCGTCAGGTCGCGGGTGACGTCATTGAGCATCGAACCCGGCCCGATCAGGCCGCGCAACTGCTCGCTCAGACCGCCGGCGATGCCATCCTTGCCGGTCAACTCTTCGAGTTGCCGCGTGATCCAGCTTTTGTTCCTGCTCTTCGGCGCGGGGCCAGGCCGGATCACCGGATCGCCTCGCGGGCCTGAAGTCGTGCCTCCCATGTTGGGCGGCTTGCCCATGTCAGGGGGATTGCCCATGTCGGGCGGCTTGACCTCGGGCGGCTTGACCTCGGGCGGCTTGACTTCAGGCGGCTTGACTTCAGGCGGCTTGACTTCAGGGGGCTTGACATCGGGCGGCTTGATGTCGGGGATGAGCTTCTTGAGCGATTCGAGTTGATCGGGACGTAAATTCGCCTGTTCGGCGAGGCGACGGGCCAGCTTCTGGACCTCAGGATCGGTCGGATCGATGGGAAAGTCCTGCGGATGCTTGCCGACGTCTCGGGCGATTTCCTCAATCAGTTTGGGAGTGATGCCGTAGCGCTCGGAGTTCTTGAGCAAGCTTTCGAGCAGAGCGAGTGGGTTCTTGTCGGTGGAGGACTGGAAGCGATCGGCGAGGCGTTTCTCGGCGGCGGCACGGTCAATGACGCCGGGGAGCAATTCGTGGGAGGGCTGCTCGTTGCGGCCCTGCTGAGCCTGCACATTGACTGCGGTGAGGAGCCAGAGTCCGGCCAGTATGAGGGGACCGCGCGAATGGGGCATCGGAGAAGCCTCGCCGGAGAGGAACGTCAGACCTGTTGCATTCTAGAGGGCGGCGTCGGCGATTGCAAGCAATCCAAGCTCGCCTCGCACGGCGGAGGACGACGAAGTATAATCCCCGAAGTTGCCCTCCCTGGGCGCGTCGAACCGGAGGATCAGTTACTCATGTCCCGTCAGAACCTGGCCTGGCTCCTGGGCATCGTTTCCCTCTCCGCGCTCAGCTTCGTCGTCTCAATCGGGGCCGTCGCGCGCGAGCAGGACTCGGACTACGACAATGTCCGCCTGTTCGTTGACGTCATGCACGAGGTCCGCTCGCGCTACGTCTACAAACTGACGCCGGAGAAGGAACGCAAGCTCGTCGAGGACATGCTCAACGGCGGACTCGAGAAGCTCCACCCGCACAACGCCTTCATCCCGCCCAAGGAATTCGAGCTATTCTCGCGCCGCAGCAAGGGCAAGTTCGGCGGCATCGGCATCAGTCTCCGCCACGATCCCGAGGGACATGGCCAGCTCACGGTCATCAGCCCGATGGCCGGCACGCCCGCGCATGAGGCCGGCGTCAAGGCGGACGACGTCATTCTCAAGATCGACGGCAAATCGACCGAGAAGATGGAGATGAGCGATGCCATCGAGATGATCTCCGGCGACCCCGGCAAGAAGATCTCCTTGACGGTCCGCCACGAGGACGGCGAGACCGAGACGCTCACGATGGCGCGGGCCGAGATCAAGGTGCCGAGCGTCCTCGGCGACCTGCGCAAGCCCGACAACCTCAAGGAATGGGACTTCGTCTACGACAAGGAGCAGAAGATCGGCTATCTGCGTCTGATGGAGTTCAGCGAAACATCGGCCGATGAGATGCGCGCGGCCCTGCGCGAGATGATGAAGGCGAATGTGAAGGGACTCGTCCTCGACCTGCGCGGCAATCCGGGCGGTCTGCTGCGTTCGGCGAAGGACATCAGCAATCTGTTCCTCTCGGAAGGCCGCATCGTCAGCACCAAGGGCCGCGACGGCGACGAGGAGGTCTTCGACACCGATCCGCGCGAGACGCTGATGGGACCGGAGAGCGGCGTCAAGATCGCGGTCCTGGTCAATCGTTACAGCGCCTCGGCCAGCGAGATCGTGTCGGCGTGCTTGCAGGACCACAAGCGGGCTGTCATTGTCGGCGAACGCAGCTATGGCAAGGGCAGCGTGCAGAACATCATTCCGATGGAGAATCGCCGCAGCGCGCTAAAGCTGACTACGGCGAGCTACTGGAGGCCGAGCGGGCGTAACATTGACCGCCATCCCGACAGCAAGGAGTCCGACGAGTGGGGCGTCAAGCCGGACAAGGGGCTTGAAGTGGCCCTGACGGCGGAGCAACGCACCGAGTACATCCGCTGGCGCAACGAGCGCGACGTTCTCCGCGACAAGAAGAAAGCGCCGAAGAAGGGCGAGGACAAGAAGCCGCCCTACGTCGATGAGGTGATGAAGAAAGCCATCGAATCCCTGCGCGAGCAGATCAAGAAGGCCGAGCGGGATGTGCCGCTGCACGATCGCGCTCGCGCCTGAGGACGAAGAGCGCTACGCCGCAAGCGGCAAGAAGGATCACCATCGCGAGAACAGCGCCGCCAGCACGACGCCGACGACCAGACCCGCAACCGCGCCGGGAACGATGTGGGCGATGCCGACCTCGCCGGCCGCGAGCAGCCCGCCGCCGATGCTGCAGAAGACGAGGGGCGGGATGGCGCGGAAGCGAAGCCGCAGAATCCCAAGGGCCAGCAGGCCGAAGCTGAAAGCCAGTACGGCGAGCAGCAGCACGATCTGAAACAGCGGCAACAACCATTCCGCCGGGGCCTGTCCGCGCCAGCCCGCGATCAAGCCGATCAGCAGACCGACGCTTCCCAGAAAGATCGCTCCATCCACCGCTCCGATCAGCGTGCCGCGCTGGACGTCGTTCCACTCGCGCTCGGACAGCCGGGCCAGAGCGTCAGCGACGTTGCGCGCCAGGAGGGTGCCGCTGGCCCGGCCGCTGGACCAACTGTGCCAGCCCGCGAAGCCGCCGAAGAGAGTGCCGAGCAGCCCAAACGCGACAGCTCCTCCGAGCGTCCAGGCGAACAGAACGAGCGAGTCGTCCACGGGGTGCCTCCCGAT
>JBBRIK010000083.1:0-10243 GCA_038221045.1 Gemmatales bacterium | reverse complement strand
GGGGCATCCGGCTTGAGATCGACCATGTCCTGATGCGGCGGGCCGCCGGAGAGGAAGATCATGATGATCGATTTGTGCGAGCGTTTGATGCCCGCCTGCGCTTCGGCTTGCAGCAGCTGTGGCAACGACAGCCCGCCCAAGGCGAGGCCGCCGAGTTGAAGGACGGTCCGCCGAGACACGCGATCGCAGAAGGAGTGAGATCGGCCCTGGATCGACAGCATGATTCGCCCCCCGATGAATGCACAATCCTATCCGCCAGGGTAACGCAAGAGGGGGAGCGAGGCCAGTAGATTTTCCGCACGATCCCATCTCTCCCAATGCGAAAACGCTTGCCTCGAAGGGACCTTTGCTGCAAGATGAACCCTCACAAGCCGCTTCCCGCCTCAGGATGAATCCCACCTTCACGACGAGGGCCGAAAGATGGTCCGCTCCCGCCTGTCCCGGTATTGCCTGGCATTCCTCTGCACTCTCCTGGCCGCATCCACGGTCGGCCTCGCTCTCGCTCAGAAGCCGGCGAACAGGGCGGAGGAGAGACTCTATCTCGATCCGATCGACGTGAATCCGCCGCACATCTCAACGGACAAATCCGTCAAGTACGACTTCGATATCGTCTACGTCCGCGCTCCGCGCCGGGGAGACAAGGGCCGGACTACCTGGACGGAGATCGCTCATCCCGCGCTGATGGACGCTGGGGCCGACCTCATGCTGCTTCACCCGGACGGCAAGGAGGAACGCCTCGTCGCCGGCGGCGAGGACGACTCCATCACCGATCCCTTCGTCTCGCTCGATGGCGAGAGCGTCTATTATTCGCACCTTCGCGGACTGAAGGGGACGAGCCAGCACGGCCAGCCGCCTTTTCAGGGGGCCGATATCTACAAGATTCACGTCAAGTCGCGCAAGGTCGTTCGGCTGACGCATCAGCAGTTCACGCCCAACACGGGAGCGGCCGACTGGTCCAGCGACGCTCGCAAGCCGGAGCCGGGCAAGACGCACCTCAACTATGGCGTCCTCAACCTGGCTCCCTGTCCCTTGCCCGGCGGCAGGATCGTCTTCGTCAGCAACCGCAACGCTTTCCGCGCGCCCAAGCATTCCTCCCCTTGCCTGCAACTGTTCGTCATGGACGAAGACGGCGGCAATGTCGAGTGCATCGGCCACCTCAACATCGGCATGGCATTGCATCCCGTCGTCCTCACTGATGGACGCATCATCTTCAGCTCGCTCGAATCGCAGGGGCTGCGCACCGGCATCCTGTGGGGTCTGTGGAGCATTCACCCGGACGGCACCAACTGGGGTCCCCTCATCAGCGCGTTCCTGCCCGGCGAGGGAGCGCCGAACGCCTTCCACTTCCAGACGCAGTTGTCCGACGGACACATCATCGCCGAGGAGTATTACAACCAGAACAACAGCGGCTTCGGCACCTACCTCAAGCTCCCTCTCACTCCTGTTCCGTCAGGAAAGAAGGCCGAGGACCTGGACAGCTACCCCGCGTTTGGCCCTGCCTCGATGAGCGATCCGCGTAATGCGGCACTGCGTTTCGGCCGGCACGAGAACGGCCGGCCCAGCATGCGCCGGATGCCGTTCAGCCCGGCCGGAATCGAATCGTTCACGCGCTTCGCTCGTCCCGATGACGGGCCGGCCGACCGCTCGATCATCGGCAAGAAAGACTCGCCCGCCGTCGGGAAGTTCACGCACCCCGCCGGAGCGCCGGACAACCATCTGCTGACGGTCTGGTCGCCGGGACCGGCCAACCATCAGTACACGCACCACCCGATGATCGACGGCGGCATCTACCTCATTAAGGGAGGCAAGCCGATCGACGAGCCAGGGCAGATGCTGCTCATCAAGAACGATCCAAACTATAACGAGCAGTGGCCGCGCGCCCTCGTGCCCTACAAGCGCATCTATGGTATCGACAAACCGAAGCCCATCGCACCGCTGGCCAACGATGGCAAGCTCTCGAAGCATCTTCCGGAAGGGACGCCCTTCGGCCTCGTCGGCTCATCGAGCCTGTACAAGCGCGAGAGCTATCCCAACGGCGCGGTCCCGCCCGGCAGCGTCACGGCGACATGGGCCGGCAAGGGCAATTCGCGCGATGGCTACAACGGCCTGGACCCGTTCAACACCTCTGAGAACGGCGCCTCGCTCAACTGGGTCAACCAGGGCGCCGACGCTGGCAAGTACAGCAACGACGACATCCACGCCGTTCGCATTCTGGTCATGGAACCGACGACCGACCGCAATCGCGGGCCGAAGTCCGGCCGGCTCTTCCACAGTCACGCCAGCGAGCGGCTTCGCATCCTCGGCGAGATCCCCGTTCGCAAGATCGATACGAGCCGCGACCGCAAGGGAGCGGGCCAGCCCCTGGACCCTGACGGCAATCCTGACACGAGCTTCCTCGCCAAAATCCCCGCGGACACCGCGTTCACGTTTCAGACGCTGGACAGGGACGGCATGGTGCTGAACATGGCCCAGACCTGGCACCAACTCCGCCCCGGCGAGGTCCGCAACGATTGTGGCGGCTGTCACTCTCACAGCCAGAAGCCGACGCTGTTCAAGGACACCCTCGCCGCGAAGGCGGACTACAAAGTCTTCGACCTCACTCGGGCCACCCCTCTGCTGACCAGCAAGGCGCTGGACGAATCGAAGAAGCAATGGGACGCGAAGAACGAGACAGGCGTACGTTTCGACAGGGGCGTCAAGAACGTCGAGTATTTCCGCGACGTCAAGCCGATCCTCGACCGCAGTTGCGTCGCCTGCCACACAGGCAAATCGGAGAAGCCCGCCGGCAACCTCGTCCTCGACGACGACAAGCCGATGAATGCATCCTACATTGGCAAGGTTCCGGGGACTTACTATCGATTGGCGATGGACGCGGAGGCCAAGTTCGGACACAAGCCGGTCATCCACAACGGCCAGTGGCGGCAGGCCAACGCCTCGCGCTACATCCGCAAGTTCCAGTCGCGGCGAAGTCTGCTGACCTGGAAAATCCACGGCCGGCGCACCGATGGCTGGACCAACGACGACTTCCCGACTGAGACCGTCCCCGGAGACGCGGCGACTCTGAAGTGGAAGGGCCAACCAATCGCGAATACCTCGGAGAACCGCAATCGAGCCGACCTCGATTTCACCGGTGCCGCGATGCCGCCGCCGGACGCGGTCAAGAGCGGCAAGGTGGCTCCGCTGACGGATGAGGATCGGCTTACGCTGGTGCGCTGGATCGATCTCGGCTGTCCGATTGACCTGGACTTCGATCCGGCCCGTCCCGACGAACGCGGTGCCGGCTGGATGTGCGACGACAACCGGCCGACGCTGGCGCTGACTTATCCGCGCGCCGGGGTGAACGAATCCCTCTCGCGGATCGTCGTCGGCATGCACGACTATTACACGGGCCTGGACGCCGATAGCTTCCAGGTAGTCGCCGACTTCCCGGTGGACGGCGTCGAGCCGGGTCAGAACCTGGCCTCGCGGTTCAAGCCGAAATCACAAGGAGTGTGGGAAATGCAACTGGCGAAACCGATGGCCACTCTGGCTCGGGGGAAAGTGACGGTCTCGATCAAGGATCGTCAAGGGAACCTCAGCAAGATCGAGCGGACGTTCTCGGTGAAGTAACCTCGTTTGCAAAAGGAAGAAAAGGGACAGACAATGTTGCTGTAAGGCAAATCCACCAGACTACTTACGACTTTGGAGAAACATCGAGGTCTGTCACCTTTTCTTCGTTTCCTTTTCTTAGTTTTTGCGCTCAGCGTATGCGCCGAGGCAGGATTTGAGGCCTGGAAGTGCCATTCGTTTCAGACAGCTTTTTCTTTCACAACCCGCAACGGGAAAGCAGAATCCTTTTCTTCCGGGCCAGGCGTGGAGTCCTCCGCCGCGGCTCGGAGTCAGAAGAGGCGTATGGCGGAATATGGAGGCACCGTGGAGTTGGTGCTGTGAGGCGCGACGTGCAGCCATTAACATGGCGCATGATTCGTTCATTAACTCGACGCCACACCCCCGGTCAGGGCGTGGAATCGGTCGCGGTGCGCTCAAGCGGAGGATGAGGAGCAAAGGGAGTTATCGGTGATCGCGCTGGGTTCCTGGGGACTAGATTGACGACATAAGGGCTTTATCAGTCAAGATTTATGGAAACGGTTCCTGACACCTTTTTCTATCCGATCGGGGCTCATGGGCACAACATGCGCCTTGCTTGACAGTCCGTGGTTCCCCTGTCAGGATGCGAGCATCCTCTCACCCTCGTGGCCTCACCAGGAGCGATCATGGCTGCACCGCAGAACCCCACGCCGCGTCGGCCGGGCGACCCCCCTTCCACCCGCCCGCCTTCCCCGACGGGGACTGGCGCCGACCTGCCGCCGACCCTCGTACCCGACACCTCGGTGGTCGCCGATCACTTCGTCACCCGCGCCACCCTGTCGCAGACCACTCCCGCCGCGGACGAAGTCCGCCCTCGCGCCGTCGTTCCCGGCTACGACATCCTGTCGGAGCTGGGCCGCGGCGGCATGGGAGTTGTGTACAAGGCGCGGCACCTGGCGCTCAACCGCGTCGTCGCCCTCAAGATGATCCTGGCCGGCGCGCACGCCGGTGCGCAGGATCGGCTGCGCTTCAAGGCAGAGGCGGAGGTCATCGCCCGGCTGCAACACCCCAATGTCGTCCAGATCTACGAGGTCGGCGAAGCCGAGGACTACCCGTTCTTCGCGATGGAGTTCGTCCCCGGCGGCAGTCTCGCCGCAAAGGTCGCCGGGACGCCGCAGCCACCCCGGGACGCGGCCCGCCTCGTCGAGGCGCTGGCGCGGGCTGTCGATGCCGCCCACCGGCAGGGCATCGTCCACCGGGACCTCAAGCCCGCCAACGTCCTCCTCGCCGCCGACGGCACCCCCAAGATCACCGACTTCGGCCTGGCCCGGCGACTCGATGCCGAGGCCGGACCGACCCAGACCGACTCGGTCATGGGGACGCCCTCGTACATGGCGCCCGAGCAGGCCGCGGGCCGGACACGCGAGGCGGGGCCGGCGGCGGACGTCTACAGCCTCGGGGCCATCCTCTACGACCTGGTGACCGGCAGGCCGCCGTTCCGCGGCGAAACCGTCGTGGATACCCTCGACCAGGTGCGGTCGCGCGAGCCGGTATCGGTGCGGCAGCTCACCCCCAAGTGCCCTCGCGACCTGGAAACCGTTTGTCACAAGTGCTTGCAGAAAGAGCCGCATCGGCGCTACGGCAGCGCCCTCGAGCTGGCCGAGGACCTGGAGCGCTTCCGCACCGGCGAGGCGATCCTCGCCCGCCCCGTCGGGGTGGGCGAGCGCGCGGTGAAGTGGACGAAGCGGCACCCGGCCATCGCCGCCCTCAGCGCCACTGTCTTCCTGGTGACCTGCGTCGGCATGGGCCTGGTGTTCTGGCAGTGGCAGCGCGCCGAATTCAAGGCCGAGGAAGAGGCCGAGGCTCGCAGAGACGCCGTGAAGGCAAAGGAGGCCGAGGAGACGGCGAAGCGGCTGGAGGAGCAGCGACGCCGGCAGGCGGAGCAAGCCCGCGAGGAGGCCCAACTGGCCCGCCGCGACGAGGAGGCCGCCCGCAAGGACGCCGTCGCCCAATTCTACTTCAGCAACGTCGCCCTCGCCCACCGCGAATGGCAGGCCGGCAACGTCGGCCGGGTCGAGGAACTGCTCAACGAGTGCCCGCGTCCGCTCCGCCGCTGGGAGTGGCACTTCCTCAAGCGGCAGACCAACGCCAGCCGGCTGACGGTCATCAGTCGCGGCCAGGGAACGGGCTTCGGCGTCGTGTTCAGCCCCGACGGCCGGCGCGTCGCTGCCGGGGCGGGGAACAACAACATCACGATCTGGGACGCGAACAGCGGACAGGTCCACAAGGAGATGGGCGCCGGCTGGGACGGGAAACTCCTCGAGAGCACCCGGATCGCCTTCAGCCCCGACGGCCGGCAGATCGTCTCCGCCGGGCTGGAGGGGGGAGTCGTCTTCTGGGACAGCGAGACTGGCCAGAAGAAGCGCACCTTCCAACCGCACCGCGGCGGGACGTTGGGTGTCGCCTTCAGCCCGGACGGCAAGCGACTGGCCACATGCGGCGAGGACAAGCTGGTCAAGGTGTGGGAACTGGCGACCGGGAAGGAGGACCTCTCCCTGGAAGGGCACACCGACGCCGTGCTGTGCGTGCGCTTCAGCGCGGATGGGGACCGCATCGCCTCGGGAGGCGCCTTCAAGGACAGCAGCGTGCGCGTGTGGGACGCGAAAACGGGCAAGGAGCTGTTCCAGCTCCGGAATAAGCCGGTGGACGGGGCGCTCGGCAAGATCGAGGACCTGGCCTTTCACCCGGACGGCCAGCACCTTGTCACGTCTAGCACCAGTATCGATGCGGGCGTCCGCGTGTGGGACCTGCAGACCGGCAAGCAGGTGCACATCCTCACGGAGCCGTTGCTGTTCTCCCACGCCGTCGCGTACAGCAAGGACGGCAAGTACCTGGCGGCGGCAGGACACGACTCGGCGGTCCGCGTGTGGCATGTGCCGACCTACCAGGAGGCGTTCCGCCTGCGGGGGCACGCCACCTTGGTCAAGGGAGTCGCCTTCAGCCCAGAGGGCGACCGCCTGGCCACCTCCAGCGAGGACGGCGTCGTGAAGGTGTGGGACGTCGGCACCGAACTCGAGACGTCCCGCATCGTCCCGTCGAAGGACCAGACGTGGTGCTCGGCGGTCGGCTTCAGTGCCGATGGCCGCTGGATCGCGCTGGCCGCCGAGCGGGACAACAACCTCTACCTCCGCGACGCGGCCACCGGCCGGGAGGGGGCCATCTGCCGGGGTCACGAGGCGGTCGTCGCCGCCCTGGCCTTCAGCGCGGACGGCAAGCGGCTCGCCTCGGTGGATCGGGGCGGCGGCGTTCGACTGTGGGAAACTGCGTCCGGGGAACTCGTGCGCGCCCTGAAAGCGCCGCCGGGGGAGAAGGCGGCGGAGAGCGACCGGGCTGTCCTCTGCTTCGGCCCGGAGGATCGTTGGCTGGCGGCGGCGAGCGGCGGCGGAAGAGTCCGCGTGTGGAACACCGGCGACGGGCGACTCCTCCACTCGTTCAACAGCTTCCACACCATTGTGACACCAACAGCCACGGTCAGAGACAGTGAAACGCTGGCGTTGAGTGCAGACGGAAAGACCTTCGCGTCGGGCGGTCTGGATCGGAAGGTGCGCCTCTGGGAGACCACGGGCAAGGAGCTGAAGTCGCTGTTCTCCACGAACCCGGTGAACTCGCTGGCGTTTCGTCCCGACGGGCGAGTCCTGGTCGCGGCCCACGGACTTCCCAACGGCATGAACAGCCTGACCTTCTGGGACCCGAGCGCCGGCCGAGAACTCCTCACGGTCGCCGGGCACCCCGCGCGGATCACCTCGCTGGCGTTCAGTTCTGACGGCCGGCGTCTCGCCTCGGCCGGCGACGACCGGACCGTCCGCATCTGGGACGCGGAAACCGGACGGGAGTTGCTCCAGTTGCGCGGCAAGTTTTCGCTGTCGAGGGAACTGGTATTCAGCCCGGACGGGTCGCGGCTCGTCCTGCCGACCACCGAGGGGGCCAGGGTCTGGGACGGGACGCGCGGCCGGGAAGTGCTGACCCTGAGCAAGCAGTGGCGGATCGTGGGGATGGGGCTGGCGATGGGCCCGGACGGGCGGCTGGCGGCGTCGTGCGGCGACCGGCTGACCGTCCGGGACGCCGAAACCGGCCGCGAGGTGCAGAGCATCCCGTGGGTGAACACATCCCAGGCCAATCCCCTCCAACTCAGTGCCCTGGTGGGGTTGGCGTTCAGTCCCGACGGCCGCTACCTCGCCGGCGGCGGCGGCAACCTGCTCAACCGGGGTGACCTCGTCGTCTGGGACGCGAAGACCGGCCGGGTTGTCCACACACTGCCCGGACATACGAAAGTGGTCCGCATCGTCTCCTTCAGCGGCGACAGCCGGCGGCTGGTCTCAGCAAGCATCGATTACACCGTGAAGGTATGGAACGTCGCGAGCGGCAAGGGGCTGATGACGCTTTCCGGCCACAAGGACAATGCCAACTGTGCGGCCTTCAGCCCCGACGACACGATGATAGCCACGGGGAGCCGCGATAAGAGTGTCAAGTTCTGGGACGCTGAGACCGGCAAGGAGAAGCCGGTGCGCATCGAGTGCGAGCAGTGGGTATCCACGCTGGCGTTCCACCCGTCAGGGCGGCGCCTGGTCACCGCCGGCGGAGGGGAGAAGAACACTGAGCTGAAGCTATGGGACGTGACGACGGGAAAGATGGTGTTCGCCCTGCGCGGACACACAGGGCCGGTCTATGGCGTGGCCTTCAGCCCGAACGGCCGGCTGATCGCGTCCAGCGGCGCCGACCGGACGGTGCGCATCTGGGAGGCGGAGACAGGCCGGCAACTGCTGGAGTTGCGCGGCCACTTCGACCGCGTCCACCGGGTGGCCTTCAGCCCGGACGGCCGACTCCTCGCCTCGTCCGCAGAGGACCAGACGGTGCGCGTCTGGGACGTGACCGGGCTGGCGGGGCCGGGCGATTAGTGCGGTGTTCGGGAGGTATCAGGGGTGGAGTCCCGGCTTCAGCGCCGGGTCGAGCCGCAGACCGGTGTCCCTGACCCGGCCGACTGCATCGACTGCGAGGCGTGCGTGCCGGAGTGGCCCATCCAGACCATCTTCGCCGAGGCCAACGTTCCGCCGAAGTGAGCATACTTCATCGCCCTGAACACCGAGCGCTCCCGCGCCCTCCAGCAAGCGGGAGAGCCGGCGATCCACCGTACACGCCGTGGGACGGGCCTGCGCACGATCGTTCAGGCTCCGAGCGAGTCGCGCTGGAGGCGTGCTATCCGATGCTGGGCGAGACGATCCGCGGCCACGTCACGCACCAGCGCCGGCCGTTCGTGTGGGTTCTTCGCCTGCGAGCAGGACCTGTCCCATGAGCCGCCGGATGCCCCACTGCCCGAAACGGTTGCGTCGGGGGCGGAGCCCTTTTTCATCGTGGGGGCCATTGCCGGCGCTAACGTCAAAGGCTTGCCGACACGTCCAGAAACGGCCTGTTTACCTTGAAAGGAGCCTTCAGCAAGGTAGAATTCTCTTCAATTCTCAAAGCAACGTCATGCACTCGTATGGGTGAGTTCAAATGGCGAAAAGGAAGAGGGTGAATCCGTTGCAGCCCTCCTTGTTCCCGGAGGACGAACTGCAAAACGGGTACGGTTGCAGCCCCCCGCGCAAGGTGTCGAAGGAGCGTCTTCCGACCAACACGACGACGTACCAGCACCCGATCCATCGGTGGTTCAATTTCATCGCTGGCTTTTCGCCGGAGTTCGTTCAAGACTGCTGTGAAAAGGTCGGGGGTAATGGCGAAGCGTGCTTTCTCGACCCCTTCGCCGGGTGTGCGACCAGCCTCCTTGTCGCTCGTCAGAGAGGCATGCAGTCGATTGGGTTTGAGCCTCACCCATTCTTCTTCCGCATCGCACGAGCGAAGCTCCCTGGTGCCGACGCCTTCAAGCAACTCGACGAAATTGAACGCGTGCTCGAAAAGGGTTTTCTCATGCCTCGTCCGGTTTCCGTACTTGCCGAGGCCCCAGCGAGGTTCCTGAAAAAGCTCTTCCCGGAGAATTCCCTTGAGTCCTTGCTCGGGGCGAGAGAGGCATTGCGCACGGCAGAACTCGCGAGCAACGACCTGGCCTTCCTGATCTTGTCGCGGGTGCTCGACAAAAGCTCACACTCGCAGACGGACGGAATCTACAAGGCCCCAACCTCCAAGAAGGGGGCGATGTCCCCGTCCGATGCTTTCCACGAGGCCATCCAAACGATCCGAAGCGATCTCCAAGGGATCAGCGGGCGCAACCTCCAAGAAAACACGTCGTTCCACGAGAAATCGTCGGAAGACATGCGAATCGTCCCAAGCGACTCGGTTTCGATCATCGTCACCTCTCCCCCGTATCTGAACAACTTTGGCGTCGAAAAGGTGTCGGGTACCGTTTTCCCTTTGTCCCGTCTCTGGTCTCGACAAAAGATGTTGGGAGCCTTCAGTTTATGGAAAACGGTGCCTGACACCTTTTCGGCCCCAAATGCGTGTTGAAGATGGAGACGCTGCGTTGCAAGACGCCGTCGATGGTGGGGAAGGAGATCTGGACGACGTTTCTGGGATACAACCTGGTGCGGAAGGTGTCGTGTCAGGCGGCGTTGCTGGAGAACAAGCAACCGCGTGAGATCAGTTTCACGGCGTCGTTGGACGCGGTGCGTGCAGGCTGGGTGAACCT